>JAGWRH010000061.1 GCA_028876695.1 Acidobacteriota bacterium
CGAAGACTATCTTTGAGGAGCGGAAATAGTCGAACGCAGGGGATAGCTCGTTTTGGATCCGGCCGTCCAAGAGGCCGAATTTCAAGGAGTTGCGAGAAACTCGATGGACGAGGCTTAAATACCGCGATTTGTAACGCCCTGCCTCTCCTTCAGGCCGCCTGGAACAAAATTCGACTGCCACGCGTATGAGGAAGTGGAGCGGGGGTGTATTCCGGGGGAGCCAATGACTCAAGCCACTATAAACAGTCGCGTGGCCGCGCAGATGGTGATCCTGGTGGCGCTGGGGATCGCGTTGGGCGCGGCGGCAGGAACGGCGCGAGCGCAATCGCGTCTCAACCGGGCGATGAAACTGGCGCCGGGCGGGCGATTTGTTCTGGACACTTTTGCGGGAAGCGTCAGCGTCACGGGCGGCAGCGAAAGCGGCGCGGACGTGGTGGTTACCAGCGGCAACGATGAAGTCCAGCACGACATCGATTTCACCTTTCAGGAGAACCCGGGAGACGCGGAAGTGCGCGCGCGCTGGCGCGGCCCGTGGTCTATCTTCGGGACGGCGTTCCTCGGCCTTCAGCTACATTACGACGTACGCGTGCCGAAGAATACGCGCGTGGAAATCCGCACCAGTGGCGGTCAAATTCAGGTTTTCGCGCTGGCGGGAGACGCGGACTTGCGCACCTCCGGCGGCCGAATTGACGCGTCGCAGATCAACGGCAATGTGCGCGCCACGAGTTCGGGAGGGACCATAAGCGCCGAAGGAATTCGCGGCGACGCCGACCTGGCCACCTCCGGCGGGGGCATTGACGCAAAGGCCATCGATGGCTCGCTTTCGGCGCGCACCAGCGGCGGCTGGATTCGCATGAATGGCGTGGGCGGCCGAGTGGACGCGCACACCTCGGGCGGATGGATCGCAGCCACATTCAATAAAGGCGATTCGCAAGGTGGTGAGCTGGATACATCGGGCGGCTCGATTACCGCCAGAATCGATCCGGCGGCAAATTTGGAAATCGATGCGTCCACTTCGGGAGGAGGAGTGCGGTCCGACTTGCCGCTGCGGGTGACCGGATCATTTTCGCGCGATCATTTGCGTGGCACCCTCGGCTCCGGAGGCGCGACGTTGCGCATGCACACCAGCGGCGGGTCGATCCGGATTAGCGGATTGTGAGTCGGCCCCCGAAATTCGCGACGAAAGTCAGGGCGCTCAATTCCCTTCCCTCCGCTTACTGCAGGCGCGACCAGGCCGAGGAAGGATTTCGCCGGCGTAAAGCTAAAGAATGTTTACGGCGCGGGCAGCGAGCAGCGCCAGAATCAGCAACGAAATCAGCGATTGCGCCATCATCGCCAGTTTTGCGCCGCGCGATAGCACCGCCGTGTCAGTCGGCGAAAATGCGGTACTGGTGTTGAAAGCGAGAAATAGATAATCGACAAAATGCGGAGACCACGAGTCTCCGCCCGATCGAGCTTCGGGTCGAGTCATCTGCGGAAATAAGAACGCGCTGTCGATCGGTCCCGTCGCATATTCCCGCGCGTGCGGACCGCCCGCGTCGAGCCGCCAGTACCAAAGCGCGAAAACCAAAATATTTGTCAGCCATAATCCCGCCGCCGAGCGAAGCAGCGCTCCCGGGGCCTCGCGATGCGACGGCAAGCCCTGCACCAGAAAGATCAGTGAACCGATCACGAAAAGGGTCAGCACCGCGTCTACGATCAAGGCGAGCAAGTGATTCAGCCGGTACCGTCCGCTGCGATGCGTGATTGCCATGGGCGCGAGCAGCACCAGGATGATCGCCAGCAGTAGCCATCGCGGTCCCACGGAAAGCTCTTCCGGTAATCCCCAGTACATGAACCCGACGGCGATGAGTGCAACCGCCGCGGGCCATCGCGGCTCGTGTTCTTGTTCCGGTCTCAATCCCGATCCGACAGTTTGTTCTGAGTTCATTTTGCACCGAAACTGTCGCGGACGCCGAGTCCCGTGGACGGCGCCGGCTCTGAAACTCGCGGCCGGCTGCGCCAAGCCATCCACGCGACCGTCGCCAACATCCCCACCCAACCGAGCGCTCGGACTGCATGCCCAATCTGCACGTCGCGATTTAGAACGCCCATCGCGCCGAAAAGATAGTTCCAGTCATGAATTACAAAATCGCTATCGCCGACTGTAAGCAATGGCAGTTGCCGCGCCCGCGCGTCGGCCATATACGTCGCGATAGGAAGAAACTGCTCGAAAAAGAAGAAGGTGCAAAATGCGGCGCCCTGCACGTGCCGCTGAAGCGCAAAATATGCGGCCAGCAACAGCGGCACGCCCAGCTGCAGGAGCGTCCCGCCGGATACGTACAAGAACTCCCAGCCGAAAAACCGGAAGAGCAGGTGCCCGCCCTCGTGGATTGGAAGAAAGACGAGGTCGATCATGAGGAGCGGACCACGTCCTCGGGCCGCCTCGTATAGAAACAAAAAGTAGAAGGCAAATGCCCCGATCAAGACGGGGCGCGGCACCGGTCCCCATTCGCACTCGAGCGCCTCGAGGAACGGGAGTCGCTCCGTCCATGCATCGGGAATTCTCATGCACTCGATCTTATCGTCCGGCGGCGCCTAACCGCCGTCGCAGCATGGTTCTGTTTCTGTTCAGTAATCTCCTTGGCCAAAGCGCCGCCGGACGCGGTACCGCGGCTCCCGGCGCGGCGCACCGGGCGAGGACCTAGGCGAGCGGAAGGTTCGCAGAGGGGTCCAGGTGCACGCCGGAGCGTTCGCCGGCGAGGAACCGGGCGTAGCCGGCAGCGGCGATCATCGCAGCATTATCCGTGGAGAGCGCGCGACTGGGGAAAAATACGGCGATTCCACGGCCGCCAGACTCCGTCTCGAAACTCCGGCGAAGCTCGCTATTGGCCGCTACTCCGCCCGAAACAAGAACAGTCCGAATGCCGAGTTCTTCGGCGGCAGCAAGAGTTCGCGCGACCAGACTTTCGACCACCGCGCGTTGGAAGCTGGCGATCAGATCGAGGGTTTCGCCGCTTGATAGGGCGCGCAACCGATCGGCGGCGCGTTCGCCATGCGAAAGCGCGTGCTGGCGACGCTCGATTTCCGCCTGCAGGTGCGGATTGCGGCGCAAATGATAGAGCACCGCGGTCTTGATGCCGCTGAAGCTGAAGTCGTGCGGGTTCCCGCCGCTCATTTTCGCGCTGGCAAAGCGTACGGCGCTCGGATTGCCGTGGGCGGCAAGTCGGTCGATGATTGGCCCGCCGGGATAGCCGAGCGCGAGCATCCGCGCGACCTTGTCGTAGGCCTCGCCGGCAGCGTCATCGCGAGTGCCGCCGATGCGGTTGTACGAGAACAGGCGGGCGCCATTGGAAGCGTGCGCGCGCACCTCGTAAAGAATTGTGTGCCCACCGGACACAATCAAGCAAACGGCCGGGAGCCGCGGATCCCGCCCCGCAGCATGGGCCTCGAGAAGGACGGCATGCACGTGCCCTTCAAGGTGATTCACCGCGATGAGCGGCTTGTGCAGGGCCTGGGCAAGCGTTTTGCCGTACGTCACACCAACCAGGAGCGCTCCGATCAATCCCGGGCCGCTGGTCACCGCAATCGCGTCGAGTTCCTGCAATTGAATCCGGGCCTGATCGGCGGCTTCGCGAACCACAGGCACAATACGCCGGAGATGCTCGCGTGAGGCGAGCTCCGGCACAACACCGCCGTATTTGCGATGGATTTCGACCTGCGATGCCACAACATTGGAAAGAATGCGCAGGCCGCCGGAAACGACCGCGGCGGCCGTTTCGTCGCACGACGATTCGATTCCAAGAATCAAAGGTTCACTGGGCCCAACACTCATGCCGGAAGCCTGCCTCTGGATGAAAAACTCTATGCTAGCATATTGATGCAGGCGGATTTATCTTGCGTCCGCCCGCGCGCGGCAACCTGCCCTCGCCGGAGGCGCTCTCCCCGTCATGACGCAAAAATCCAAGAAAGTGCGCAAAGCCGTGCTGCCCGTGGCCGGCCTGGGCACGCGGTTCCTGCCCGCCACAAAAGCGATACCCAAGGAAATGCTGACGGTTGTCGATAAGCCCCTTATCCAGTACGCGGTCGAGGAGTGCATCGCGTCTGGGATCGAGCACGTGATCTTCGTAACCGGGAGGCGCAAGAGCGCGATCGAGGATCATTTCGATTTAGCGCCGGAGCTGGAAAGTTTCCTCGAGGAGCGAGGGAAAACGGAAAGCGCGCGCACCGTACGCGAAATCGGCGGCGATCTGCAGTTCAGTTATACGCGTCAGAGCGCCGCGCTGGGACTGGGGCACGCAGTACTGTGCGCGGCGGAATTGGTGGGCGACGAGCCTTTCGCCGTGCTGCTGGGCGACGTGATCATGGCCGGTTCTCCGGCGCCGGCCACGCGCGAGCTGATCGAGATATGCCAGGCCACAGGAGGAGGCGGAGCGATTCACGTTGAGAGGGTGCCTCACGAGCGCCTGCAATTTTACGGGATCATCGACGCGGAACCGATACAAGCCCCCGCAGGCGCGGAAAACTTCGCATGGAGTGAAAGGCTGCTGCGCGTCAATAATTTGGTCGAGAAACCGAGCGCCGAAAAGGCGCCTTCGGATCTGGGCATCACCGGACGTTACGTGCTGCCGCCTAAAATTTTCGATTATCTCGCGGAGACGAAGCCGGGCACCGGTGGCGAAATTCAGTTGACGGACGGACTTTGCCGGCTGGCAGGCGACGGCGAGCTCTATGCCACAGTGTTCCAAGGCCGCACCCACGATGCCGGGGACAAGCTGGGATTTTTGCAGGCGACGGTGGAGATCGGGTTAAAAGATCCCAAGCTGGGAAAACCTTTTCGAGAGTACCTGCGGAGCCTAAAGCTCGTGGAGTAAATTACTTCTTCTTCTTCGCTGCGACGCTTTCGGGTTTTGCGGCGGCGGACTTGGATTCCTTCGAGCTATCCTGCTTTTCCGACGCTTTTTCGCCCGCGCCGTCGCCGGACTTCTCTCCGCTCCCCACAGCCGGTTTCTTGCCGGCATAATCGGTGACATACCATCCCGTGCCTTTGAACTGGATGGCAGGCGCGGCCAGCTGGCGCTCGGCCTTCCCGCCGCACTTCGGGCACTTTTTCGTGTCGGAAGCGCTCAGGCTCTCAATCTTTTCGAAGCGGTTCCCGCACTTCTTGCATTTGTATTCGTACAGCGGCAACGCGCGACTCCTCTCTGGCCAAAATTTTTACGAGGTGCGAACACTCAATCATAGCACGGGTACGAAGCCTCGCGCAGTTGAGCTGATCGCGAATGCTTCAGGCGGGGACGCGGCGCAGCACTGGGATGCGGGCCTCGCGGAGGATATGCTCAACGACGGTTTCGCGAAGCCGCGACGCGTCGTAATCGAACTGCAGGTGGTTCGTCTTGTCGTCGAAACGGAACTTTTGGAGTCCGTAAGTATTGGCGAAGCTGCCGAGCGTGCGAAACTGCTCCGGCTTCAGCTTTTCCTGAAGCTCATACGTCACGGTCATAAAGGTCATGGCGGCATTATAGCAAACGCGCGGACCCTGCCGGTCCGATTCCGAGCTACGGCTTGAGCCGTCGCAGCCGGAGCGCGTTGGTGATCGAAACGGCGTGCTCTGCTGTGTGCGCGGTGCGCGCGGGATCGACCTTCATTCCGCGGACAGGATCGCGTTCCATTGCTTTCGTATTTTCCGGGGTCACGATTCCTGGATCCGATGCCGCGGCGGGCTCGCCGTTGTGAGACTCTATGCTACTTCAGGCGTAGGACGGAATCGAGGTAAGCCATCATGGCGGGACTGGTCCAGTCCTGCGGGCCGACGATCTTGCTATCGATTTTGCCGTCGCGATCAATCACAAATGTCTCGGGATACATGGTGGTGCCGTAAGAAAGCGGAATCCGCTTCGACGGATCGCGGAATGTGGGGAAATCGACGTTGTAGGTACCCAGAAAATTCTCGTACGCCGCGGGATCGTCATCTACGCTGATGCCGAGAATGGTGCCGCCGAGCGGCGCAATCTTTTTCTGCAGCGCATCGAGAGACGCAGCTTCGTCCACGCAAGGCTGGCACCAGGAGGCCCAGAAGTTCAGCAACACGACCTTGCCCTGCAGATCGGAAAGCCGAGAGGGCCTGCCGTCAATCGTGAGATCGAAGTTTTTCGCGGTTTGCCCGTGAAGGCTGGGTCCGCCATTGCGGTAACTGGGGTGAACGAAAACCACGATCAGCGCAGCGACGAACGCGAGAGCGGCTCCTGTTTTGACTTTCCTTTTCAATCGTCCACCGGATACTTATAATAATTAGATCGGGGTCTGACAGCACTAGTGTAGCTCCCTCGCGGACAGGATTCAAAAAACCTTGGTCTCCGTCATCATTCCCGCCCGAAATGAAGAAGCGACGATCCACCGCGCCGTGGAGTCCGTGGCCGCGCAGGCGGAGGTAGCGGAAGTGATCGTGGTTGACGACCAATCGACGGACTGCACCAGCCAGATATTGAAAGAATTAGCCTTACGCATCCCAAAGCTAAAGATCATCACTGCCGGTCGCTTGCCTGCAGGCTGGGTTGGGAAAAATCACGCCGCTGCAATCGGAGCGGGAGCCGCGCGCGGAGATTGGTTGTTGTTCACGGACGCCGATACGTATCACTACCTCGGTTCCGCGCGGCGAGCGCTGGCGGACGCGGTGGATCATTCCGCCGTGCTGGTATCCTACTCGCCGGAGCAGGAGATGGAGTCGTTTTGGGAGCGCGCCGCGATTCCGTTTGTGTACAGCAGGCTCGCCACGCGATTTTCCTTCGCCGACGTGAACGATCCGCACCGGGCCGAAGCGGCGGCCAATGGCCAGTTTTTGCTGATCCTTCGTGAAGCGTACGAAGAGGTCGGCGGACACGCCGCAGTTGCCTCGGAGCTTTTGGAAGACGTGGCGCTTGCGCGCCGGGTGAAAGCGCGCGGCTACGGAATCTACTTCACGGCGCCCATCGGGATCGTGCGCACGCGCATGTATCGCTCGGCCGGCGAGCTCTGGCAGGGGTGGACGAAAAACCTGTATCTGCTTGCGGGAGGCAAGGCCCGGTACGCGCTGCTGGAACTTGCGGAGGTGCTCCCGATAGCCGACTTGGCGGCCATACTGGGGATCTGGTTTTTCGTGAGGGCACACGCGCCCGTCTCGGCCTGGCTCCTGCCGCTGCTTTTGCTGCTGCCGGTGATACGCCTTCACCTGCAGTACGCGATCCGGTTGTACCGGAATCTTTATCCGATTTCGTACGTCCAATACCTTCTCCCGGGACTGACGTTTTATTGCGCGGCGCTGATCGCATCCTGGTGGAAAAGCGCCCGCGGTGTAGTGCTCTGGAAAGGGAGAAGTTACGCGGTCAAACCGTCATGATCCGAGTCACGCGCAAGGTGGAGTTTTCGGCGGCGCATTTCTATCACAATCCGAATTTTTCCGCCGAGGAAAACCGCCGGATTTTTGGAAAATGCAATAACCCGCATGGGCATGGCCACAACTACACGGTCGAGGTGACTGTGGCGGGAGAACCCGATCCGGACACGGGCATGGTGGTGAACCTGAAGGAACTGAAGGAGATTCTGGAGCGCGAAATCTGCGATCGCATGGATCATCGACACCTGAATTATGAAGTTCCCGAGCTTGCGGGGCAGATTCCCACCTGCGAGACGCTGGCCGCGCTGATCTGGCGGCTGCTCGATGGCAAGATCACCCGCGGATTTCTGGATCGCGTGCGTGTGTATGAATCTTCGGACGTGTTCGCGGAATGCACGCTGGAGCCGAACGGCCGCGCGTCGCATTCCGGGGAAACCCTCGGCGAAAAGGTGCGCCGCGCGTGAGCCATCCACTGAAAGTTACGCTCACGCGCCGCTACCGGTTTGCCGCGTCTCATCGGCTGCACAGCCGAAATTTTAGCGACGAGCGGAATCGCGAACTTTATGGCAAATGCAGCAATCCGCACGGGCATGGCCACAATTACGTTGTCGAGGTGACCGTCGGCGGCCCCGTCGATCCGGCAACTGGAATGGTGGCGAATCTGGGCGAGCTGGACCCTTTCGTCCAGCGCGAGGTGATCGAAGCCTTCGATCAAAGGTATCTGAACGAGGAAGTACCGGAGTTTCGCGAGGCCGTGCCGACTACGGAGAACGTCTGCCGCGAGATTTATCGCCGGCTGAAATCGTTTCCGTCAGCGCGGCTTGAGCGAGTGCGCATCGAGGAGACCAGCAACAACAGCTTCGAGTACACGAGCTGAAAACGAGAAGATTCGAGGCGGTAAACCTTGCGTCTAATACGCAGCGCAAGAGCAGGAGTGAGTGATGAACGACGGCGACACGACGGAAGTGACAGTGACCGCGGCGGGTTCCGAAAGCATCGCCCATCTGGTCCGCCGCATGCTAATAGAACTCGGCGAAGATCCCGATCGCGAAGGACTGCGACGAACACCGGAACGTTTCGAAAAAGCTCTGCGTTACCTCACCAGCGGCTACCGCCAGGATCCCAACAAGATCCTGAACAATGCCATGTTCAGCGTGGGGTACGACGAAATGGTCGTGGTGAAGGACATCGAGGTGTACAGCCTCTGCGAACACCATCTTCTCCCGTTCTTCGGCAAATGCCACGTGGCGTATCTGCCCAACAAGAGGGTCGTTGGGCTCAGTAAAATCGCGCGCCTGGTGAATATGTACGCCCGCCGCCTGCAAATTCAAGAACGGCTCACAAATCAGATCGCCATGACGATTCAAGAGCAGCTCAAGCCCCAGGGCGTGGGCGTCATCATCGAGGCGCGGCACTTGTGCATGGTGATGCGCGGCGTTGAAAAGCAAAACTCCGCCGCCGTCACGAGCGCGATGCTCGGCGCGTTCCGGGAAAATAAGCAAACACGCGACGAATTCCTCTCGCTCGTCCACCAGCCTCAATAGCTCGATTCCGTCGCGAGCCGACGCCGGTCAAATTCGCAGCGATCATCTCGCCATGTATTCAACCTGGCCGATCGGGCGCTCCGAAGCACCGCCCGGAAGCCTCGCAAAATTCCTTTGCACCACACCCGCTCTGTGCTAGCATTTTTGTATCTTGAAGAGGCAAATCGAAATAGCAGAGGGCCGAAACGTTTCAGACGGAGGGGTGAGTTGAGCGAAGCCAAGGCCGGTCTGATCGAGCAATACAGGGTCCACCCGAAGGACACCGGATCGCCGGAAGTACAAATCGCACTGTTGAGCGAGCGCATCAACTACCTCACCACACATCTCCAGTCCCACGCAAAAGATCATGCCTCGCGGCGCGGGTTGATCATGATGGTCAACAAGCGGCGGCGGCTGCTGGACTATCTGAACCGGCGCGACCCGGATCGGTATCGCGAGATTGTGGCACGACTCAGTTTGCGCAAGTAGCACGGCATCCTTGAGCGGCCTCTTCTTCGGCCGCGTTTTCCATAACCGCCAAAACCGGAACCTCGGGCTGTGGTGCGGATCCGAGAAATCGCGCCTTGGTGCGTGGCGTATTGACTAACGTTCGAGTTGCCGCTTTTGCGAATCTTCCCTCAGGATGCTTGCCAAGAATGGAATTCGAGAAACCTGATAACCAGATCCCGGCGAACCGGGAGAGAAGGATGTGAAGGATGTTTGAACAAGTTGGTCTAGAGCTTGGAGGACGGCGCCTAACG
Organism: Acidobacteriota bacterium; assembly: GCA_028876695.1. GTDB lineage: Bacteria > Acidobacteriota > Terriglobia > Acidiferrales > UBA7541 > Palsa-295. Next base: position 9,636 of record JAGWRH010000061.1, read on the forward strand.
CTGGAGACCGGCAAAATGGCCCGCCAGGCGCACGGGGCTGTGGTGGCGCGTTACGGCGACACGGTCGTTTTGGCCACGGCGTGCATGGATACGCATGCCGTCGAGAAAGATTTTCTGCCGCTCACGGTGGATTACCGGGAATATACCTACGCCGCCGGAAAAATTCCCGGCGGATTTTTCAAGCGCGAAGGACGCCCAACGGAGCGCGAAATCTTGACTTCCCGCCTGATCGATCGCCCGCTGCGGCCGCTGTTCCCGGACGGCTGGTCCTCGGAAACGCAAGTCGTCGCCATGGTGCTTTCCGCCGATAGCGAGAATGATCCCGACGTGATCGCCGTAACCGCCGCATCCGCCGCGCTCTACATTTCGAATATACCGTTTACTCGGCCCATGGCCTGCGTCCGTGTGGGCCTGCTCGATGGCAAACTGGTGGTGAATCCCACCGTTGCCGAGCAGAAAATCAGCCTGTTGAATCTGATCATCGCCGGAACGGACGACGCAATCGTGATGGTTGAAGCCGGTTCGCTCGAAGTGTCCGAAGACACCATGGTGGACGCGCTCGATTTCGGCCATGCGGAAATCAAAAGGATCGTCGCTACCATTCGGGAACTCGGCGATCGCGTCGAGCCCAAGAAAGTGGAAGTGAAAGCGCCGGAGTTCGACGAGGCGCTGTACGCGCAGATCAAGACGAAGCACGGCGAGCGAATGCGCGACGCCCTGGATACGGCGAAGTATCCGAAGCTCGAAAGCTACGGCCGCGTTGACGCCATCAAGGAGCAAATCCTCGCGGAAGTTCCCGAAGAAGACGAGAAAAAGCGCAAGATCGCGTATCGCGCATTCGAACGCCTGCGCGAGCGCATTTTCCGCGATGATATGCTTATCCGCCGCCGCCGTCCCGACGCGCGCGCCTTCGATCAAATTCGCCCCATCAGCTGTGAAGTGGGCGTTCTGCCGCGCGTGCACGGTTCGGCGCTATTTACCCGCGGGGAAACCCAGGCCCTGGTCACCACCACGCTCGGCACCAAGGAAGATAAGCAGCGGCTCGATCTGCTCTTCGAGGAGGAAGCGTTCAAGCGCTTCATGCTGCATTACAATTTCCCGCCGTTTTCCGTGGGCGAAGTGAAATTCCTTCGCGGTCCGGGCCGCCGCGAAATTGGCCACGGCGCACTTGCGGAACGCGCCGTCGCCAGCCTGGTTCCGCCGGAAGACCAGTTCCCGTACGCCATGCGCGTCGTCTCCGACATCATGGAATCGAACGGTTCCTCGTCCATGGCCACCGTGTGCGGAACCTCTCTGGCGCTGATGGATGCTGGCGTGCCGATCAAGAAACCCACCGCCGGAATCGCGATGGGTCTCATCCTCGAGGGCCAGC
>JAGWRH010000062.1 GCA_028876695.1 Acidobacteriota bacterium
GTGGACGATCAATACATGGGCAAGCGCAACAATTTGTTCGTCACGTTTCACATCGTGGAAGGCGCGCAAACGCGCATCGCCAGCCTGAAGATCGAAGGGAACCAGGCGATCAGCACGGCCACGCTGATGTCCGTGACCGGTTCTACAGCCGGCCAGCCGTATTCCGCATCCGGCGTTTCGAGCGACCGCAACAATATCCTGGCGCTGTATTTCGATGAAGGCTTTCCCGATGCGCGGATGGAAGACCAGGTAACCAACGCGGCCGATGGCGAGGTGAGCCTGGTGTACCGCGTGATCGAGGGGCGCCAGATCGAGGCGTCGAAGCTGCTGCTGACGGGTTACGAATTCACGCGACCGGGAATCATCCGGCGGCAGGTAACGATCCAGCCGGGCGGACCGCTGCGCGAAGGAGAAGTCGCGTCCACGCAGCGGCAACTCTATAACCTGGGAGTTTTCAGCCGCGTGCAGGTGGCGCCGCAGAACCCGAGCGGCACCGATCCCGAAAAATCCGTGGTCGTGGAAGTGCAGGAAGGGGACCGCTACACCATCGGGTATGGATTCGGATTCGAATTGCAAAACGTGGGCACGAGTTGCGGATCGACGATCAGCACCAGCAACAACAATAAGATCACCGTGTGCAATCCGAATGCGACCAAGCTGGAGGCCAGCCCGCGCGGCATTTTCGAAATCGCGCGCAGCAACATGTTCGGCCGGGCGCAGACGCTTTCGCTCACGGCGCGCGCCAGCACGCTCGAATACCGGGCCTCGCTCAATTACACGGCGAGCAATTTCTTGAACCGCCGGAGCCTGGCGCTGCAACTGACGTCATTTACGGACAAGACGCAGGATATCAGCACGTTTACGTCGACGCGCTTCGAGGGCGGCGTGCAGATCGCGCAGCACATTTCGCCTTCGAGTTCGCTGCTGTATCAGTATTTCTACCGCCGCGTCGAAGCTTCGAACCTGGCATCGACAATCAATCCGCTGCAGATTCCGCTTTTGAGCCAGCCCACGCTGGTATCGGGATTCGACATTACGTACGCGCGCGACCGTCGCGATAATCCCGCCGACGCCACGCGTGGCACGTTCAACACGGCGGATTTCAGCGACGCTATTGAAGCGATCGGGTCAGGCGCAAGCTACCTGCGGGGATTTTTCCAGAACTCATCGTTTTATTCGCTTGGCAAGGCGTTCGTGTTCGCGCGATCGGTGCGCTTCGGGGTGGAGGCGCCAATTGGAAATACCGTGCCTCCGTACTCGGCGGCGTGCATCCCGAACATGCTGGGCGCGATTTCGTGCACCACCGTTCCGCTGCCGGAGCGATTCTTCGCGGGCGGCGGGACCTCGCTTCGCGGTTTTGGATTAAACCAGGCTGGGCCGCGCGATGCGACGACAGGTTTCCCCGTCGGCGGGCTGGCGCTTTTGATCTTCAACCAGGAACTGCGATTTCCGATGAAGGCCCCGATTATCGGCAATCGCCTGGGCGGCACCGTTTTCTACGACGGCGGAAACGTGTATGACGACATGTACCACATCACGCTGGCGTGGAAATCCAAATCGCTCACGGACCTGAATTATTGGTCCCATACGGTAGGCTTCGGATTGCGCTATCCCACGCCGATTGGTCCGGTGCGATTCGACGTGGGAGTGCTGCTAAACCCCGCGCGATATGGGTACACGCCGCCGCCTTCGGCCATTAATCCGGCGCCATCGCCGGTATTCCTGACCGTCCCGCGCATTGGATTTTCGTTCAATATAGGCCCAGTGTTCTGATGCGCCGCGCCTGCGTCGCCGGGATGATCGGTTGCCTAATGGCATTCACTCTGACGTGCGCGGGCGCGCGCGAGCAGAATGGAAGTGACGCGAATGCCTCCGCGGCCACGCCAGCGGGCGCGACTTCCGGGGCGGCGACGTCCTCGGCAGCCGGAGCGGGCGAGCCGATCGACGGCATCGCCGTGCGTATCGAATCCGACGTAATTACCGAGAGCCAGGTGCGGGAGCTGGCCGCGTATCAAAAGCTGGTGGACGGCAAATCGCAGCCGCGGACGGACGTGATCCGCGAGCTGATCGACCAATGGATCGTGCGCGGCGAGGCGACGGCGACACAGTATCCGCAACCACTCCCCGCCGATGTGGACAGAGCCTTCGAGGCGCTCCAGAAGCAGGTCGGATCGGCGGACGAATTCAAGAAGCGGTGCGCGGATGACGGAATTGACGAAGGGTCTGTGCGCCGCATTTTGACGGAGCAGATTTACCTGGCGCGCTTTCTGGATTTCCGATTTCGTCCGGCGGCGCAGATCGATGCCGCGCAGGTGCAGAAGTATTACGACCAGGAGCTCGTGCCAAAGCTCGAAGCCGAGGGCCAGAAGGTGCCGCCGCTCTCCGACGTACAGCCCGAAATTCAGGAAGTGCTGACTCAGCAAAAAATCGACGCGCTCTCGAAGCAGTGGCTGGACGACACGCGCGGCGGGCTGACGATCGACGTCCTTCCGCAAGGCGGAGGCCCGGAACAAGCGCCTCAAGGAGCCGGGCAGTGAAGCTGCGGCCGAAACACGGGTTTTTCGCCGCGCTGCTCATTGTTGCCCTGGTGATCGGCCTCGCAATCGCCGCGCTTGAGAGCGGCGTAGTCGAGCGCTGGATGCGGCGGGCGGTGATCAGCCAAATCGACGCGCGGACCGGAATGCGCGCGGAAATTCAGTCGTTTCGATTCCAGCCAACGCGGCTTCGCGTCGAAATTGGCGGCCTCACTTTGCACGGACTGGAGGCGGCCGGCGCGCCGCCGCTGTTCCACGCCGATCGCATCGACGTGCGTGTTCGCGTGATTTCGTTTTTTCGGCGACAGATCGCGCTCGATGCATTGTCGATCGAGCGGCCCGAAGTGGCGATTCGCATCGGCGCGGACGGGCGCAGCAATATCCCCAGCCCGAAGACGAAAGCGAGCAATAGTCCATGGCGGCAGACGCTCTTCCAATTGCGCATGAGGCAGCTTGCGCTGACCGATGGCAGCATCACCGTGAACAGCCGGCGAACGCCCGTGACCATCAGCGGCGGCGACTTTCAATTCGACCTGAACTACGAAGCGCCGGGCAGCGCGCCGGCTTTTTACTCGGGACGGTTGAGCTGGCGCCACGTGGAACTGGAGAGAACGCCGTGGCGGCAATTCGCGTCCGACTTCAGCGCGCGGTTCACTCTGTATCCGGATTCATTCGATCTCGATGAGTTCGTCTGGGAGCTGCCGCATTCCGAAATTCGCGTTCGCGCCAATTTGGCGAGCTTCGCGCGTCCCGCGTGGAATCTGCGTTACCGCGGCAGGCTGTCGTTCGCCGATCTGCGCACGATCTTCCGCAAGAAAAACATCCCCGATGGCGACGTGGAATTTTCCGGGCAAGCGCAGTACCAGCCTGCCGCAGCCGCGCCAACCCAAAACACAGCGAACCGAACCGCGCCGCGCGCTCGCGTTGCGCGAAAAGGCGCGGTGCCAGAAGCCGGCGCCTGGACCGGCGCAGGGTATTTCAGGGCGCAGCAAATTCGTCTGCCGTATGAATGGTTCCATACGAGCGGTCTTTCCACTTGGGGCGATTACACGGTCGCGCAGCGCCATTTGAGCGTTCCGAATTTGCGCATTGCGGCCGTGGGCGGATCGGCAACCGGCCGCCTGGACATGGAGTTTGCCGGGCTGCGCTTCCGGGCCGAGACACAGATGCGCGGCGCGAGCCTACAGCAAGTTTTCGCCGCGCTCGATCACAAGGGCTTTCCAGTTGACGCGCTGCACTGGGACGGCGCGCTCGACGTGGACTCCGTGAACATGTGGGAACGCGATTTCCGGGATTTCCGTTCCGTGGGAAAGAGCCGGTGGTCTCCGCCGGCGACGCTCGCTCCGGGCGAAATTCCGGTGACCGCACAGATGGAGTACGACTACTCCGACAAGCTGCACCGAGCGCTGATTTCGCGGAGCGAAATCGATACGCCAAACTCGCGCGTCCGCATTTCCGGGCCGCTGAGCAACCACGCATCGAACCTGCAAATTCAATTTCAGACCGGCCGGCTGCTCGACTGGGACGCGTTCATCAACATTCTGCGCGGAAGCAAAGCGACGCCGGAGCGCATCTCGGGAACGGCCGATTGGAACGGAACAATCGTGGGCCCGATCACCGCGCCGACGTTTTCCGGCCACGTGACGGCGACGCACGCGTCATACGGGAAGCTCGACTGGGATCACATCGACGGCGACATGCAGTACTCGCCGGATGAATTTCGCATGAGCGACACAGCCGTGCAGCGGGGCCGCAGCCGCGCGAATTTCAATCTGGATCTGGAGCTGAATGGAAATTGGGACTTCGCCGAGGCGAGCAATTGGACGCTGGACGCGCGCATGCAACATTCGGCGAGCGACGACCTGCAATCGATTTTCGAGACCAGCTATCCGGTGCGCGGCTATCTGACCGGCGATTTTCATGGACGCGGCACGCGCTCGATGCCGGAGTTCGATGCCGACTTCACGTATGACGACATCTACGCAAGAGGCTTCCATTTCGAAAGCCTCACCGGGCGTCTGCACGCCGAACACGACGAGGTGCAGCTGACGAACGCGATCCTGCGAAAAAGCACGGGCAGCGTGACCGGGAATTTCGAATACCGCATCGCGGAACAGCAAGCGATTTTCGATCTCACCGGCGACCGGATTCCGCTCGAAAGCGTCAGCCAACTGCAAACAGCGGCGCTTCCGATCGCGGGGCTGGTCAGCTTTCGGCTGCGAGGCAGCGGTCCGCTGCTCGCTCCCGTTGCGCAGGGAGACGTGCAAGTGGCGCATCTGAAGCTGGGCGTGGAAGCCGAAGGCGACTACGCGGGCCATATCGATTCGGATGGGCGCAACGCGCGGCTCACGCTCGCCTCGCAGCCCTCGCCCGACCGTTTGCAGGGAGAGTTGACGCTGGGGTTCGCGGACGACCAGCCGATCACCGGGCGCCTTTCGATGAAGAATTTCGATCTCGACCCGTTTATCAGCACGGGATTGCACCTGAAGCAACTGACCGGCCACGGATCGGCGGACGGCACGTTCGCTCTCTCGGGCAACCTGCGCGCGCCGGATTCGATCCAGATTCAAGCCGATATCGCGCGAATTTCGTTCAATTACGAATTTGTCCAGCTGACCAATGATCAGGCCATACGCCTGATCTATCAGCGCAACGAGGTGCGCATCCCGCAGGCTCATCTGCACGGGCCGGACACCGATTTCCGGATCAGCGGTTCCGCGCGCTTTGATCGGGACCGGCCGCTGAATTTCGCGCTTTCCGGCGGAATCAATTTGCGCCTGGTGAAAGGTTTGTTTCCGGCGCTCGATGCGCGCGGCGCGGCGGACGTGAATGTTTCGATTGGCGGCACGATGTCGCGCCCGGAAGTGATCGGGCAAGCGCAATTGCGCGAGGTTTCCGCGAGCTACGCGGAGTTTCCCGTGGGCTTGAGCAAGCTCGAGGGAAATATCGTGTTCAATCGCAGCCAGCTTCTGTTTGACCGCGTTCACGCGGAAGCGGGCGGCGGCCAAATGTCGCTCAGCGGAAGCGTGACGTATGGCGAAGGTCCGTTGCGTTACGAGGTGACCGCGACCACCTCGACAATTCGCATCCGCTATCCGGAAGGGATGAGCTGGCTGGCGGGCGGGACGCTGCGCTTTTCCGGCACCACTTCGGCGGCGCTGCTGAGCGGGAGAGTTACCGTGGACCGGCTGCTATTCGCGCCGGGAGTGGACATCACTTCGTTTTTCGCTTCCGCTTCCGGGCCTTCCATCAGCGCGCCGAGCAATTCGACCTTTCTGCAAAACCTCGCGTTCGACGTGGAAGGCCAGACGTCGCCGGGCGCCCGGATCGAATGGACCGGCGCGCACATCGAGGTGGATGGCAACGTGCGGCTGAGAGGCACTTGGGACCGGCCCGTTCTGCTCGGCCACGTGCATCTGCTCAACGGGGAAATGCCGTTCCGCGGGAACACGTTTCAGTTGACGCGCGGCGACATCAATTTTGCGAATCCCTTCCGGCTGGATCCGGTGCTGAACGTGGAAGGCACGGCGAGCATCAGCCAGTACCAGGTGACGCTGACTTTTTCCGGGCCTGCGAGCCGGCTAGCGCTCA
>JAGWRH010000002.1 GCA_028876695.1 Acidobacteriota bacterium
GCACTCCTCGCGCGCCCATTCCAGCGATGGCGGAGGCGTATCGCCCGCAGCATTTGGAGCACGCCATCTGGGGTTACCAGGCGGAAACCGGTTTGCATGCGCTGCGAATGATCGTGAGCGGCGTGTTCGACGCGATACCCAACCTGAAAGTAGTGCTGGGGCACATGGGCGAAGCGGTTCCGTACTGGCTCTTTCGACTCGACTACATGTGGTGCACGGTGGCGATCAAATTTGAAGACCGCACGAAGCTGAAGAAGAAGCCCAGCGAATATTTCCTGCGAAATTTCATGATCACCACGAGCGGAATGAACTGGAACCCCACGCTGAAATTCTGCATCGAGGTGCTCAGCGCGGACAACATCATGTGGGCCATCGATTATCCGTATCAGACATCGCCGGACGCGGTGGAGTTCATGAACAAGGCGCCGATTTCCGACGTGGACAAACACAAGATATTCCACAAAAACGCGGAGCGCGTGTTTCACATCAAGCCGGAATGACGATGCGATGCGCGTGCAATTGAAAAATCGGTAGGAAATACGAGGGTTGATAGCCGATGGCATCGAGAGCAATCAGCGTTAGCGAGGTGATCGATCAGCAGCCGCTAAGCGCGGTTCAGATATGGACGATCGCGCTTTGCGCGGTGGTGCTGACGATGGACGGCTACCATGCCGTGTCCATGGGCTTCGTCACCGCGCCAGTCGCCGCGGCTACGCACATTCCGGTCGCGTCGTTTGGGCCCATTCTTTCGATTTCGCTCATCGGCTTGATGATTGCGGCGCTTGGAACCGGGCCGATCGCGGATCGGGTTGGCCGAAAGTGGCTGGTGATCGGGTCGGAAATCGCTTTCGGAGTTTTCTCGATCCTGAACGGGCGGGCGCATACGTACAATGAGTTTCTCGCGTACCGCTTTTTGACCGGACTGGGACTCGGCGGCGCCATGCCCAACGTGGTGGCCTTGGCATCCGAGTATTCGCCCAGGAGGCTGCTGCCGGCGGTCGTGTCGATTTTGTTCGTAGGCATGCCGCTGGGCGGCACGATTTGCGGCGTAGTGGCCCGGGAAGTGATCGGCGCGTACGGCTGGCAATGGGTTTTTTATATTGGCGGCGCGGTGCCTCTGGCCATCGCGGTTCTCCTGATCGTGTTTTTGCCGGAATCGGCGCCTTTTCTGGCGGCGCGAAAGAAAGATCCCGAAAGAATCGCGAAGATCTTGCGGCGCATCGCGCCGGCAGCCGATCTGACGCAAGTGGATTTTTCGAAAACCAGCGACGAGACCGCCCGGAAGGGCGTTCCGGTGAAGCATCTTTTCACCGAAGGGAGGGCGCTCGGAACGATCCTGCTGTGGATTCCCAATTTCATGAAATTGCTGCTGATTTATTTCGTCAACAGCTGGATGCCGACGCTACTGAAGGAAGCGGGCATGACCACTTCGCAGGGAGTGATCGTCACGTCCGCGTTCAATTTCGGCGGGATTTTCGCGTGCTTCCTCGAAGGACCGCTGATCGAGTTCGGCGGGTCATTCTCAATGCTGCTGATCGAGTTTTTGCTCACGGGCGGAGCGATGGTGGGCATCGCGCTGCTGACTCGTTCGTTCGTGCTCGCGATCGTGGTGGCGGCCGTCTCCGGCTTTCTGATCATCGGAACGCAAGCGGGGCTGAACGCACTGGCGGCGAAATTTTATCCCACGCCGATCCGGTCGACGGGCGTCGGTTGGGCGCTGGGAGTGGGCCGGGTTGGCTCGATTGTCGGTCCGATGCTCGGCGGGATGATGCTGGGAGCCGGATGGAAGCCCAGAGAAATTATCATTTCCTCGGCTGTATGCGGCCTGCTCGGATGCCTGGCGATTCTGGCGAGCAAGTTCAGCCGCGGTGTCACGAGTCCGTACGACGACGATACGCAACTGAATGCGCCAAACGCCGTGCACGTGGCTCATTAACTGCGTCATTCCGCTCAGCCACTGAATAGGCATACAAAGTTCTTGAAGATGAGTGATGGCTGCCGCCCGCGTTGGTTTGTCGTGGCCCGTCGTCGTGCGTTCTGGCAAAATGCTTCCTCTCACGTGCGGGTTTCCCGGGGGCGAATCGCAATCATGAAATTTGCCATCACCGCAAAACACGCGGCCATATTTTTCAGTGTAATTGCTCTTCTATGCTCACTCGGGCCAGGAGTGCGCGCGCAAGATCAGAGTGCGCCAGTCATACGGTTGGTCGTAGATGAATCGCAAGCGCCGCGGCAAATCGCCTTTGCTCACGAGGAAATTCAAGTTCACCCCGGGACAGTCGAACTTGCGTATCCGAAATGGATACCTGGAGAGCATGGTCCCACCGGGCCGATCTACGACATGGCGGCGCTACAGATTCACGCCGGCAGCGCGCCGCTCCATTGGAAGCGCGATCCCGAAGATATTTTCAAATTTCAAGTACAGGTCCCCGCAGGCACGGACCGCATCACGGTGGATTTCGATACGCTGCTTCAGAACACAATTTCAGCGCATCAGATGTTGCTTGCCTGGAACACCGTAATTCTGTATCCCCTTGGGATCGACAAGCTCAAGCTGATGGTGCAGCCGGCGGTGATCCTGCCGCCCGGATGGAAGCAGGGGAGCTCGCTGCGCGTGACCGGGGACTCCGGCAATCGCATCGATTTCGCGCCGCTGTCAATTGAGCGGCTCATCGATTCTCCCGTGCTGGCCGGCGAATATTTTCGCGCCGTGCCTCTCGAATCCTCGTGGCCGGCGGAACTGGACATTACAGGCGATAGCCAATCAGCCGTGGACAATGCGGATGACGCGCATGCGTTTCAGGTTTTTGGCAAGCTGATCGATCAGGACCGCGCGATGTTCGGCTACCGGCACTGGGACAAGATGCACCTGCTGGTTTCGCAGAGCGCGTCCGATTCTTACGACGGACTGGAGCACGAAGACTCTCCATGGAACGCGGTCGGCGATGCCGGGCTCTCCAAGAAAGAGGTGCTGGAAAGGCTTGGCTGGCCGCTTTTCGCGCACGAGCAGTCGCATTCCTGGTGCGGAAAATACCGGCGGCCCGGTGAGATGTACTCCAAGACCGATTTTCAGGGACCGGAAGGGACGACTTTGCTCTGGGTGTACGAAGGGCTGAACGAATATATCGGTATGCTTCTCTCCACGCGCGCCGGATTCAACGAACCTGCGTATATGCGCGACTATCTGGCGCGCACCACTGCCGAAATGATCGAGGAGCCGGGGCGGAAGTACACGCCGCTTGTGGATACATCCACGGAGAATTGGGTGATTCGCAGCGTAAGCGGCGGATGGTCTTCGATCCGGCGCGGGCAGGATTACTATGACGAAGGCGCGCTCGCCTGGC
>JAGWRH010000063.1 GCA_028876695.1 Acidobacteriota bacterium
TCCTGGTTATCGGCCGGAAGAATCTCGCTCGATCTTGAAATTTTGCGCCGCTCCGACCGCCAGCCGTGGCCCGGCGCGGCAATTGAGGCGATGATTGAGGGATCGGCCTCGCAGGATCGTCATAAATGCACGAGCGACGACCAGGGCCGCGCGCGCATCCAGTTTCCGCTGCCGCCGCTCGGCAAGGGCGATCTGACGCTGGTCATTCTCGCCAGCGCGGATGGCGACCGCGACGAAGTCCGCTTCGCGATGCGCTCGCGAGACAAATCCAAGCCCACCGGTACCGCGCCTTCAGCGTAAGATGTCGGCCAACCGCACAATCATTGTCATCCCGAGCGAGGCCGGATTTCGGCGGATGAGGCATCTGCTTCTGCTTTTGGCGAGCGCAAAAAGCGGATTCCTCGGGCAGACACCGCCCTCGGAATGACACCGATTTGTTTTATTGCGAGATAGAAAAATCGCAAAACGACTGCCCATGCAAATCATCGTCAATGGAGACCGCCGCGAAGTGCCCGATGGCCTGACGGTCGCCGCGCTGCTTGAAGTGCTGGAAATGCGCGCGAACCGCGTCGCCATCGAACGCAATCGCGAAATTCTCCCGCGAGCGCAGTGGCAAGCTACGCAAGTCCAGCCGAATGACAGCTTCGAAATTGTGCAATTCGTAGGCGGCGGATACGACCTCCCATGAACGAGCAAGAATCGAGCAGAGCCAAGCGAAGATTATGGGCGGTCAAACGGCCGAGTACTTCGCGAGGTGTCATCAGGGGCTGTCTAACAGGTGGCCCAATTTTTCTAGTTTCGTGCGCAGATAGGCGCGGGAATGCTTGGTAGTGGGAGGCTGGCAGGGAACGCGCTGGACCACTCGAATGCCGTTGCGTTCGAGCTGACTTACCTTTTCGGGGTTATTCGATAGCAGGCGCACGGACCGAACACCGAGCGCCTTCAGCGCCGCCGCGGCAAAATCGTAATCGCGAGAATCGGCGGCAAATCCGAGCTTGCGGTTCGCTTCGACGGTGTCCAGCCCTTCATCCTGCAGCTCGTAGGCGCGCAGCTTATTGATCAGCCCGATCCCGCGGCCCTCCTGGGCAAGATAGAGGATGATTCCCGAGGGCGCTTTGGCGATGCGCTTCAGTGAAAACTCCAGTTGCGCGCGGCAATCGCAGCGCTCCGAGCCGAAAACGTCTCCCGTAAGGCACTGTGAATGCACGCGCACCAGCACGGGCTTGCCGCGTTGCAATTTGCCGTGCTGAATCGCCACGGCTTCATCGATCTTCCTCGCGCCCTCAATTCCGTAAATAGTGAACCGCCCGAAGCGCGTGGGAAACTTCGCTTTCGCCACGATCCGCGCCTCCGTCTCGTTCGCGGCGGGCTCTCGGCGGAGGGGCTTTCGGATTCGGTGAGTTCTCGTCATGGAGCACGGGATTATAGCAGGTCGTTCGGCGCGCCTCGATGCGACGAGTGACGCTCGGGGTGCTTCGCCCTTCGAACCATTCCTGTTCGCAGGCACAGCACAGCACCTGGCACACGCGGTTTTCTTTACAAGTCTCGCGGCTTTGACTAACGTAAAGTGGCGAGCATAGGTTCCGGTTCGAATCGCCGCGCCGCGGAGACCCGATGCACCCCGTGATTCAGGGACGAGAATTGCTGTTCACCCTGGTCCTGAAAGTGGGCTGGGCGGCATCGTTCGCCGCGTTGCTGGTCCGCTTTAAATCTTTCCGCACGTTGGTCTTCACCGAAAATCGCGACCCGAACCAGAAAGTGAAGCTGCTGTTGTTTTTGGTGCCGCCGCTGGCGATCGGCATCATGCTGCGATTGATCGGGCGTTACAGCTTTTTCGATCTGGCCATGGAAGGATCGTTCATCATGGGCCTGATCGGTGGCAGGATCGTCGGCCTTTTCGGAGGCTCGCTGATCAGTCTGCTGCCCTTCGGATTCCACGAATGGCTCTGCCCGCCGATGGCCGCCCTCACTGGCCTGTTAGCGGGTGTGATTCGTGAAGGGATTCCCGAAAAAGAAGACATCTGGCATTTCGGCCCATTTTTATTTTTGAATATCCCGCAATGGCTCTGGAAACTGGTGCGCTATCGAAAAGGCAACTGGGCCATGCTTCCGCTCTTCGCCTGCGCAGCCTTCGAAGTGGGCTGGATTGAGCTGAGCTACTTCGTTCCTTCGCGCTGGCTCTTCGCCGAGAATCCGGAAAACGTCGGCTACATCGCGCTGGTCGTGCTGTCGTCGGTGATGTGCGTGGCGATGATCGTCAAGATTTGGAACAACACGCGGATCGAGATGAACCTGGAGCAAAATCAGCAGCTTTTGCTCAAGGCGCGCATGGACGCGCTCACCAGCCAGATCAATCCGCACTTTCTTTTCAATACGCTCAACACCGTTTCGTCGCTGATCCGATTCGATCCGGATATGGCGCGCGGCGTGGTGCTGAAGCTTTCCAATATCCTGCGCCGGCTGCTGCGCAAGCATGAGACGTTCGTGCCCCTGCGCGAAGAGCTCGATTTTATCGACGACTATCTGGGCATCGAAGTGATCCGCTTCGGGCGCGATAAACTTCAAATATTCAAGGAAATCGACGCGGAGACGCTCGACGCGTTCGTCCCCAGCATGTTGTTGCAGCCTATCGTTGAAAACGCCATCAAGCATGGACTGGCGCCGCGGCTGGCCGGAGGTCAAATTCATCTCCGCACGCTTCGCCGCGACGGCCGCTTGACCATCGAAATCGAGGACAATGGCGTGGGCATGTCGCAGGATCGCTTGCTCGAGGTGTACGGCGGCGGCATCGGCATCAGCAACGTTCACGAGCGGCTGCGCCTGCTCTATGGCGATCAGTTCGACATGCGGATTCTTAGCCGCGAAGGCGAAGGCACAAACATTCGCATCGATATTCCCGAGCTGGCCGTTGCGGAACACGTCGCCCGGTGACCGCTCCGCTGGTGCGCTGAGATATTGATTCCGTTCAGGGAGGATTGCCTCTGAAATTTCGTATCGTGAGCTGGTCGGAGACGTGGTCGTTCGCGATGGATGCGTTGCGAGCGAATAAACTCCGCTCCATCCTAACGGTTCTCGGCGTAGCCATCGGCAGCGGCTGCTTCGTGCTGGTCGTAACGGTGGCGCTCACCGGCCGGAAGTACATCATTCACCAGATTGAAGCGGTGGGATCGAATATCGTTTACGCGCAAGTGGCGCAATCCGATATCTCACAATCCAAGGTCCTGGCCGACGAAATCACCATGGGCGACCTGGAAGCGGTGCGGGACAGCATCCCGCAGGTACTCCGCGCCGCGGGAACGAACGACCAACCAATGTCGGTCGTGGCGGCGGGGAAGACCTGGCCCGTCGCCATGGTGGGAGTGACGCAAGGCTTCCAGCAGATTCGCCGCCTGATAATTTTGCGCGGGCGATACTTCGACGATGCGGATTTCACCACGGTCGGCAAGGTCTGCCTGGTTTCGGAGCATCTCGCGCAGACCGCGTTGCCGGGGCAGGCTCCCGTCGGTAAGACGATTCACCTGGGGGAACTCGCTTTCCGCGTGATCGGAGTTTTTCGCGAGCGCATCGATACCTTCGGTCAATCGGAAATTCGCGCGGATTCGATTCTCGTGCCATTCCCGCTGATTCAGTACTTCACGGGCAGCTCGTCGATCGTTACGCTTTACGCGCAAGCCGATCATCCTGAGGATGTGCCGCTGGTCACGCAGGATGTATCGCGCATCCTGAAAAGCCGCCACCGTCCGGAGGCTGAATACAACGTCCAAAACCTTTCGTCGATTCTGGAAACGTCGCGCCGCATTTCCGTGGCCATGACGATTGTGCTTCTATTGATCGCCATCTTGGCGCTGGTGATCAGCGGCATCGGGATTATGAATATCATGCTCGTGAGCGTGACGGAGCGTACCCGGGAAATCGGCATCCGCAAAGCCATCGGGGCACGGCGCACCGAAATTCTGTCTCAGTTCTTGATGGAGGCCGTGCTCATCAGCATCATCGGCGCGGTGATCGGGATCGTCGTAGCCATTGTCATTCCGTTCTTCATTGAAAGCCTGATTCGGTTGCTTCCCGTGCCGGCCGGTACGACGATTCCGACGTCCTGGGTCTCGGTGGTCATTTCGTTTATATTTTCCTGCGGCATCGGCGTGCTCTTTGGCTATCTTCCGGCGAAGACTGCGTCCGGTTTGCCGCCGGTCGAATCGCTGCGGTACGAATAACTTCACACCGTTCGGAATTTTCCGCGAACATTCCTGCCGCGGCATCCTGTCGTTCTGGTATCTTAGGTTCTAGGTCGCCTTCCGGGCATCTAAGCGCCACGCATTCGCAACCAAACTTCTGGGATTTTCGAGGCAAACCTGAACCGTGTGCGGGATCGCTGGTTTCACTCACAGTGGATGGTCCCCCGGCCCCGGCCGGATTGGGAGTGCCGTCGCTACGCTCACGCATCGTGGACCGGATCAGCAAGGAAGCTTTGAGTCACCGGTTTGCTCGATCGGCGCCACGCGCCTGAAAATTATCGACCTCGCCTCCGGTGATCAGCCAATCCGCTCTGATGACGGTAACGCGGTGATCGCTTTCAACGGCGAAATCTATAACCATCTCGATCTTCGCGCTGAGCTCGAGTCCAGAGGACATCGTTTTCACACGCGCACCGATACGGAAACAGTCCTCCATGCCTTTCTCGAGTGGGACACCGCCTGCTTCTCGCGATTGCGCGGGATGTTTGCTGTGGCGATATGGAATGCGCCGGCGAAGAGGCTCATATTGGCGCGCGACCGCATGGGCATTAAGCCGCTGTACACCGCGCGACTTGGCCGCGACCTGCTCTTCGGCTCCGAGCTCAAGGCGATCTTCGTTCATCCCGAATTCGACCGCCGCCTGTCTCTTTCGGGGCTGGATTGCTATCTCTCATTGAATTACGTGCCCTGCCCATGGACTCTCGCCGAGGGCGTCGAAAAGTTGCCTCCCGGCTGCTGGCTCGAATGGCGCGACGGCCAAATTCGTTCCGAAGCCTATTGGCGACTCCCATATGGAAGTACGAGCCACAATGATGTTGACTCCGTGAAAGAAGAGCTCGACCACCTTTTGCAACAAGCCATCCGCGAGCATTTGCTTTCCGACGTTCCTCTCGGCATCTGGCTAAGCGGCGGAATTGATTCTTCCACTGTGCTGCACTACGCCGCCAACGCTTCGTCCTCGCGCTTGAAAACGCTCTCGATTTCCTTTGCCGGCCGTACTTTTGACGAAACTCCATACATCCGTGAAGTCGTAGCGCGTTACGGCACCGATCATCACGAATTCGATCTGAACCCAACGGAAAATTTGCCGAGTGTCATCGAGGAGTTTGCCTATTACAACGACGAACCCGATGCTGACGCCGGCGCGTTGCCCGTCTGGTATCTCTCAAAGATGACCAAGCGCGAAGTGACCGTCGCACTGAGCGGCGAAGGCGGCGACGAGCTCTTCGGCGGATATCTCACTTATCGCGCCGATCGCCTGGCGCGGCATTTGCGACGATTTCCGGCCGGCTCCCGCCGCATCGCGCTGGCGTGCCTCCGCCGCTGGCCCGTATCTGACGACAAAATCAGCCTCGAATACATGGCCAAGCGCTTCGTCGAGGGCTCCCTCCTTCCGCCCGAACAGGCCCACATCTATTGGAACGGCACTTTTTCGGCGGAGCAGAAAGCGCGCCTGCTCGCCGCCCCTGTGCCAGGCGCGCTCGACACAATTCTCCGGGGGTTTCGCGGTAGATTTTCATCCGGCGACGATCTCGCTCCTTTTCTCTGGTTCGACCAGACGTACTTTTTGCCCGACGACATTCTGACGAAAGTCGATCGCATGAGCATGGCCCACGCCGTCGAGGCCCGCCCGGCCCTTTTGGACCATCGCATCGTGGAATTCGTAGCGAAGCTGCCGGCATCTTTCAAAGTCCGCGGCTCGCGCCAGAAGTGGATTTTGAAAGATCTGATGAAAGATAAGCTGCCCGCTGCCGTCCTGAGCCGCAAAAAGACGGGCCTGGATATTCCCGCTCACGAATGGCTGCGCGGCCCTCTTCGTCCGCTTCTAACTGAAACGCTCAACGCTGCATCCGAGTATGCCGGTCTCTTTCGTCCTGAAGAAATCCAATCCTGTGTGCGCCGCCACATGGAGCGGCGTGAAAACCTGGGGTATCACCTGTGGGGCTTGATGATTCTATTCCTGTGGATGAGGCGATGGCGGATCCAATTGGGACTTTCCCCCGAACCGAAGCGGCTCGGGCAGAGCGTACTCACTTCTACTATCTGATTGTGGTGCTCGTCGCGAGCGCCATTTATTTGGGCTGCGTATTTTCTCCGCCCTCGCTGATGGACGATGTGGACGCGGTGCAGGCGCAGATCGCCCGAAACATGCTCACCTCGGGCGACTGGGTCACTGCGCATATCGACCGCATAGCGTATCTGGAAAAACCGCCGCTGCTGTACTGGGTCACGGCGATTTCCTACAAAGTCTTCGGCGTACACGATTGGTCGGCGCGTCTTCCCATCGTCCTTTCCGCGATCGCCCTTTGCTGGCTCACCGTCGCTTTCGGCGTCTGGGCGTTCGGCAAACGCGCCGGATTCTACGGCGGCTTATGCATGGCCACTTGCGTCGGGCTGTTTCTCTTCACCCGGGTGATTATTCCGGACGTGATGTTGTCCATCACCATCGCGCTGGCAATGTGGGCGTTCCTTCGCGCCATTGATGACGGCGAAAAACATCCGCGCTTCTGGGCCGTGGTGCTGGCCGCGAACCTGGCACTGGGCCTTCTGCTGAAAAGTTTGATTGGCGTTGTCTTCCCGGTCGCTGCCGCGCTGCTGTATTTAATGTTCACGCGTCAGTTGTTTTCAGCAAAGGTGTGGCGCCGACTGCATCCGTTTCTCGGGACGGCTATCATTCTCGCTATCGCCGCGCCATGGCATATCTTGGCGACGCTCCGCAACCCGCCCGCCTTTGCGTGGACGCTGCATAGCGGGCCGGGCGATTACCACGGCTTTCTTTGGTTCTTTGTTATCAACGAGCAGTTGCTTCGTTTCTTGAACATGCGCTATCCGCGGGACTACAACACCGTCCCGCGCGCCTATTTCTGGCTGTTTCACTTGATCTGGCTATTCCCCTGGAGCGTCTATTTGCCGGCCGTCGCGAAGCAGTGCTTCGGCAAGCAAGGTTCGGGATCCCCGGCGCGGTCCTCCGCGTCGTTCTGGAATCCGATCGATCGTGCTGGACGCACGCGCCTGCTGGCGCTGTGCTGGATCGGGTTCATTCTCGTCTTCTTCACCTTTTCCACCACTCAGGAATACTATTCAATGCCGTCCTATGCGGCGTTTGCGCTGCTGATTGGCTCGGCGATGGCCGCCGGTGGCGATTGGATTCGGCGCGGAACGCGCGTGCTCGCGGCCGTCGCGGCCTGCGCCGCGGTCGCCGCATTCGCGCTCGCGTTTCATGTGCGCCACATCCCGGCCCCCGGTGATATCTCCATGGCGCTCGGGCATCATCCCAAGGTTTATTCCCTCTCTCTCGGCCACATGGAAGACCTCACCATCGACTCGTTTGCTTACCTGCGTACTCCGCTAACCCTTGCCGGCCTCGCATTCCTGATCGGTGCCATCGGAACATTTCGTTGGGTTGGGCAACGCGCTTTCTTCGCGATGGCTCTAATGATGGTGTTGTTCTTTCATGCGGCGCGGCTGGCTATGACCGCCTTCGACCCGTATCTATCCTCCCGTCCGCTGGCGTCCGCGCTCAGCCAGGCGCCGCAGGGTACGCTGATATCCGAGGGCCACTACTACGAATTCTCCTCGGCGTTTTTCTACGACAATCGCACTTCGTTGTTGATTGCCGACCGGCGCGTCAACCTCGACTACGGATCGCACGCTCCCGATGCTCCGCACATGTTCATCAGCGATTCCGAGTTCCAGTCGCTCTGGCTCGCGCCGGATCGCTGCTACTTTCTTGTTGAAAGTTCCGATTTGCCCAAATTTCAGGCCATCGTAGGCTCGCCGGCAATGTCGGTGGTCGCTAGCAGCGGCGGAAAGCTGCTTTTGACCAATCACCCATTGCATACTTCTACTTCCCAACCGGCGCCTGCCGGTGGTATTTCCCGCCGGGGTGCTATACTGCACCTTCATTCATGAGCCTCGATCAACAGAGCGAACTGGGCTACTCGGTCGTTGTCCCGCTCTTCAACGAACAGGAAAACGTTCCGCAGCTCTACGTGCGCATCATCGACGCGATGGACGCCATCGGCGAATCCTACGAGATCGTTTTCGTCGATGATGGCAGCAAGGACGGCACGTTTCGCCTCCTCTCCGAAATCGCCGCCGACGACGCGCGCGTCGTGGTCGTTCGCCTCCGCCGCAATTTTGGCCAGACTTCCGCGCTAAAGGCCGGCTTCGATCACGCGCGCGGCGAGATCATCATTTCCATGGACGGCGATCTGCAGCACGATCCCGCCGAAATCCCGCGCTTCATCGAAAAAATTCAGGAAGGTTACGACATCGTGAGCGGCTGGCGCGTGGAGCGCACCGACCATTGGCTCATGCGCCAGCTGCCGAGCCGGGTCGCCAACTGGGTCATGGCCAAACTCTCGCGCGTGGACCTGCACGATTTCGGCACCACCTTCAAGGCCTATCGCCGCGAAATCCTTTCGGAAATCCATCTATATGGCGAATTGCACCGCTTCATCCCCGCGCTCGCCAGTTGGTCCGGCGCATCGGTCGCCGAAGTGCCCATCACGAACATTCGCCGGAAGAACGGCAAATCAAACTACGGCATCTCGCGCACCATTCGCGTCCTGCTCGATCTGCTGAGCGTCAAGTTTTTGCTCGATTACTCCACGCGGCCGTTGCAGTTTTTCGGACTTCCCGGATTGTTTTGCCTGGCCGGCGGTGCCGGAATTGGACTGTGGATCTTCGGACGCAAAGCGCTCTTCGACGAAGGCTTGCTCGCGAATCATGGGCCGCTGATCATCCTGGGTGTAGCGCTGGTAATGGGCGGAATCATGTTCATCGCCATCGGCTTGATCGGCGAACTTCTGGCGCGCACCTATTACGAATCGCAAAATAAGCCTGTGTATACCGTTCGTGAATTTGTCGGTCGCCGCGGCACTCGCTCCGGCCGCGCGGACCGCACGGGCGCCGGTCGCTGATTCCGCGCCCATCTGCGGCTTCCATTCAGATCGATTCGCTTTTCTAGGCCAGGTTTATTGCACGAATTCACGCGGGTAAAAAGCTGCTTGCGCGGGTTTCGCGCTCAGGGTACAAATCTGATTCTGTGTCCGCGCCCGATTCGAGTTCAACCGGGATCCTGCGACGACATTGTCACGTGCTGGAGTGGGCACTTCAAGGAGCGTAGATGCGAATCGCCGTTCTAGGGGGAGACGGGTATTGCGGCTGGGCCACGGCGTTGTACCTTTCGAAGCAGGGCCACTCCGTCGCGATCGTCGATAATTTCGTTCGCCGCCTGTGGGATTTCGAGCTCGGCGCGCAGACGCTCACTCCCATCCGTCCGCTTCCCGAACGCCTCGACGCTTGGCGCCGGCGCACCGGAAAGACCATCCAGTCTTTCGTCGGCGACGTCACCGACTACGAGTTTCTCGGTTCCGTGATTCGCGATTTTGAGCCCGAAGCGGTGGTCCACTTCGCCGAACAGCGCTCCGCTCCGTACTCGATGATCGACCGCGGGCATGCCGTCGGGACGCAAGTCAACAACGTCGTCGGCACGCTGAATCTGCTCTTCGCCCTGCGCGAACTCCGTCCCGATTGCCATCTCATCAAGCTCGGCACCATGGGCGAATACGGCACGCCGAATATTGATATCGAAGAGGGCTACATCGAAATCGAGCACAACGGCCGCAAGGATGTTCTCCCGTATCCCAAGCAGCCGGGCTCGTTCTACCACCTCTCGAAAGTTCACGACAGCCACAACATTCTTTTCGCCTGTCGCATCTGGAAATTGCGTGCCACCGATTTGAACCAGGGCGTCGTCTATGGCGCGGTTACGGATGAAACCGCGCTCGACGAGGCGCTGATCAATCGCTTCGACTACGACGAGGTTTTCGGCACGGTGCTGAATCGCTATTGTGCGCAGGCCGCCGTCGGCCATCCGCTCACCGTCTACGGCAAGGGCGGCCAGACCCGCGGCTTTCTTGACATTCGCGACACGGTTCGCTGCATCGAAATCGCGTGCGCCAATCCCGCCGCGCCGGGCGAATGCCGCGTTTACAATCAGTTCACCGAGCAGTTTTCAGTGCTGGAACTCGCCCAGATGGTGAAGGCCGCCGGCAAGAAGATGGGCCTGAAAGTGGAAATTGATCATCTGCCCGATCCGCGCGTCGAAGCCGAAGCGCATTACTATAATGCGAAGCACTCCAAGCTGGTCGATCTCGGCCTCAGGCCGCACCTGCTCTCGGAATCGCTGCTCGATTCGCTCATGAATATCGCCGTCGAATATCGCGATCGCGTCGATCAGTCGCTCTTCCTCCCGCGGGTCAACTGGCGCAACGCGACCAACGACCGCCGCCCGATCGCTGCCGTCGCGAGCGCTCCGATCCCTTCCGCCTGACGCTTAGACCGTTCATCGATGAATTGGGAATTCGTCGCGCGCAATTCTGCGCTCGCGCATACACTTCGGCGAGATTACACGCGCTCCCGCGGATCCTCACCCGCCGATTGCAAACATCTCGATCGGGGCTATCGTCTATCGCGGATACGCGACATACAGGTTCGGAAACTGCTTCTTCAAATTCGCGATCTTGGGGAGATCGTTGTAAACGATGTACGGATTATCGGGATGTTTCACGAGATAGTCCTGATGGTAGTCTTCCGCTCGATAAAAAGCCGTATAGGGCGCGATCTGCGTCACGATCGTCTCGGAAAAAGTTCGAGCGGCAGTCAACTGCTTCACGTATGCCTGCGCGATGCGCTCCTGCTCGGGAGTCTCATAGAAGATTGCCGAACGATACTGCGTGCCTTCATCGGGCCCCTGCCGGTTTAGCTCTGTTGGGTCGTGCGCCACGGAAAAGAAAATCTTCAGCAACTCACCGAACGTGATTTGAGACGGGTCGTAAACCACTTCCACCGACTCGGCGTGTCCAGTGGCTCCGCTGCTGACCTCCTCATATCCGGGATTCTTGACCGTGCCGCCTGAATAGCCCGCGGTCGCTTTCATCACGCCTTTGACGTGTTCGAAGACCCCCTGAATACCCCAAAAGCAGCCGCCGGCCAGAACCACGGTCTCGCGTCCCTTGGCATTCGCCAAGGATTCGTCCACCTTTGGATTGGGCAGCGCCTTGGCCGCGTTTGCTCGCGGCCAACTGGACGCGGAGACAAGCGCCGGCGAAGCCAGCAGGACCAAAAGTGCGTATCGTGGGAAACGGCTCATCGTATAACTCCTTCAGTCCCTTGTGATTGATAAGTTGGAGAGCGGCGCTATTGTACTACCAGGCAGTTCGCTCGGCGCGCTGTCTCCGGCGAGACATGAAAGAGGTCCACAGATCGCTGCGAGGAGCGGTGGTCCAGCGATTCTTTTCGCTCCTACGCGTCCGCCGCTTTCTCGGGGTCGATTGGCGCGCCCTTCGCTCCAGCTGGCGTAGCCGATACGAACTTTCCCTCGCGCATCAGATAATCCACGCCGCGCCAACGAACCGTCCTTCGCGTAAAGCTCGCCAGCCAGATCGCGAACGCCGTCAAATCCCACAGAGGAATCAGCGGAATCTTCTTCCAAATCGCGCGTTGCTTCATGCCCCATCCGCCGATCAACGCCGCCATCGCGATTCGGCACGCCGCATATCCGCCAAAATACCCTTCGATCACAGGCGCTGTTGGGACTGTAACCGCTGCCGCAATCGCCCACGGCAATCCGAACGTGAAAATCAATCCCATATGTCCCCATGGGCGCATCCACCGCTGCACCGTGGCCCATCGCACCCGCTTGTGCAGCAGTTCGCCCATCGACCCGAAGTCCGCCACGGCGTCCACCACGTACGGCAGCAGCTTCACTTCGTATCCCTGCTCCGCCGCCAGTTTGCCCGCGTACAAATCGTCCGCTGGACGGTCCTCCAGCACGGGATACCCGCCCCAGCTTTCCACCGCTTCGCGCGTCGTCACGATCGTCTGCCCGAGCGTGAATTTCACGCCGTCGAGCTTCCATGCCACCATGACGCTGGCGAAAAAATCAGAAATCATCCCGATCGACTGCAGTCGCTCCGCCAGGGTGCGCGCGCCCGCGGACGCGTACAGGCACGTCGCCGCTCCAACGCGCTCGTCTCGAAACGGCGCCACCACAGTGCGCAAATAATCCGGCCTCACGCGCACGTCGCTATCCGCGATCACAAAGAGGTCGTATTTCGCCTCGTGCGTCAGCCGCACGAGCCGCGCCACTTTGTCGTTGATCGCGTTGCGCCCCGAGCCGGCCAACACGCGAATCTGCCGCTCCGGAAAGTCGCGTCGCAGTTTTTCGATTAGCGGCAGCGACGGGTCATCCCCATCCACGCAAAAAACGATCTCGTATTCGGGGTAATCGAGCCGGCAAAAGCTCGCGTAATTTTCGTAAGCCGTGATGTCGAGCCCTTTGACGGGCTTCAGGATGCTTACGCCCGGCGTGAAATCCGCGTTCGAGCGCGCCTGTTTCTTCGCGGCTCGGAAATAATCCGCGGTGCAGAACAACACCAGCAGGTAATAAATGAAGGGAATTGCCGCCAGGGCGAGCACCACATAATTTGTGATCGCCAAGTTTCCTGGACCTTTCGTGCAGCCGGGTGGGTAATGAGATGCGCCGCGGAAACAACCCGGTGAGGCCATGCTGCGCTCGAACCAGCGGCAGTACTGCCTCGCGCTCCGGTTCTGCCGTACGAATTTACCGTTACGTCTGGTACTCGCGTCGGCCGGAACGCAACTGCGAAACGGCCATCGAAAGTTTAGCATGGAAATTCGCGCCGCCGTGGCCCCCGGATTGCTCCGATTCCAGCTTCGTTTCTGCCGCGAAAGAATGTAGGATATTTGCCGATGATTTGGCGTGGGTTTGCATCGGTTTTGCTGCTTTTGCTTGGGATTCCCGCTGCCGTTTTTGCCTGCACTTGCTCGCAATCCGCTCCTGGGAAATGCGCTGTTTTGCCGCAGGACGGTGTGGTCTTTCTCGGCACCGTCACCGGCATATCCGCGGTCCCGCAAGCATCGGCAGCTTCCGAATCCGCCGATACCCCCGCCGGCTCCCCCGATTCGCTGGCGGACGGCTCCTCGGCGCCGGTGTTCCGCTATCGTTTCCGCGTGCAGGAGCGCTTCGCCGGGCCGGTCTCCGCGACAATCGACGTGTTCACCGGCGGCGACGATGGCGATTGCGGCTATCGCTTTAAGGATGGCGCAGAATACCTCGTCTTCACCCACGAAGGCGCCGACGGGCGCCTCTATTCCACGATATGTGACGGCACCCGCCCGGCCGCGGATGCTCGCGCGCTTTTGCCCCAGCTCCGCGCCATGCGCCAGGGCCAGCACGTCGCGTCCGTCTTCGGTATGATTCGCCGCGTGGATCGGCCGTTCCTGGATGCTCCGGACGCGCCCGATCCTCCGCTGGCGCACGTGAGCATTCATCTGCGTTCCCGCTGGGATCGCTTCGAGACCGGTACCAACTCCGAAGGCGTGTACTCGCTCTATGACGTCCACGCCGGCACGTACACGCTGTCGGCGCGCGTCTCGCCGCACATCGAACTGACCGCGCATAGTAGCGCCAACGGCCTGCAGCCTTTCCAGCTCCAGGCGGGTGCTTGCTACGAATACGATGTGGACGCGCTGCCCACCGGCGAGATTCGCGGGAGCGTCATTGGTCCCGATAGCAAGCCGCTGCCGCTCGCATCGGTCGAGCTGTACCGCGCCGGGAGTTACTCTGCAGGCCGCCCGGGGCTTTGGAGTTTTCAGGGCTCCAAGGGCACCTTCGATTTCGATCACATCGGCCGCGGCCGATACATTTTGGTCTTCAATCGCACCAACAACCTCAACCCGAATTCTCCTTTCCGGCGGACGTTTTATCCCGGCGTGGCCGATCTCGTGGAAGCGAAGCCGATCGTGCTGAAAGAGGGCGAGCGGCGTTTGAACCTCAAACTCAAGCTTTCCGAAGGTTTGCCGACGCGCCATCTTCGCGTGCGAGTGAAATGGACGGGTTCGCGACCGCTTGGCACCGTGACGGTAATGGCGCAAGCCGATCATGGCGATAATCCGGCCGCGCGGCTCGTGGCGCCCGGCATCTACGAATTCACGCTTCTGGAGGATTCGCGCTACACGATTTCCGCGTGGCAAGATCTGATCCCTCAGCATCTGGCTTCGCGGCGCGGCACATCCGGATGCGGAGTGCCGGCGCGCCTCGATACCGAGCCAGTGACGCTGGCCGCCGCGGGCGCTCCCGGACAAATCACCCTCACATTTCCGAGTCTCGGCTGTGGCAAAATAGCCCGCTCGGAGTAGGATTGCTCTTTCGCATCGCACAGCGGGATTAGTTTGTCGTTTCCGCGGGCCGGCACATCCCAAGTGAATGATCGGAGCTAATGAATGAAACTGAGTCTGGTTCTCGCCACAATCGCGTTCTCGTGGTTTCTGGCAAGCTCCGCTGGCGTGCGCGCGCAAGAGCCTGCCGCGAACGCTCAGCCCACGCAAACGGCTGCAGCCAAACCGGGCGAGGCCAAGCCGGTCGAATCGACGGCGAACGCCACTGAAACCGCGCCCAAGGAACAATCGTCCGTGACGCAGCACAGCGCGCGGATTGCCGGTCAAAATATCTCTTACACCGCGACCGCGTCCACGACGCTGCTGAAAAATGACAAAGGCGAACCCGAAGCGCTGATGTATTCGACGGCCTATACCGAAAACGGCGTGAAGGACCTTTCTCGCCGGCCAATCGCTTTCCTTTACAACGGCGGTCCTGGGTCGTCTTCCGTGTGGCTGCACATGGGCGCATACGGCCCGAGGCGCGTGGCGACCGGCGACGCCTCGCCGACGCCTCCGGCGCCTTACCAGCTGGTCGATAATGAATACTCGCTTCTCAATCAAGCCGACCTCGTCTTCATCGATCCGGTCGGCACCGGCTTCAGCCACGCCGCCGGTAAAGCCAAGGACAGCGATTTCTGGGGCGTGCAGCCCGACGTGCAATCGCTGGCACAATTCATTTCCATCTACCTCAGCCGCAATCATCGCTGGAATTCGCCGAAGCTGCTCATTGGCGAAAGCTACGGCACGTTCCGCTCGGTGGCTCTGTGCCATTATTTGCAGGATCACGAAGGAATCTACATTAACGGCGTGGTGCTGATGTCCAGCGTGCTCGATTTGGGGACGCTGAATTTCACCATGGGCGACGATCGCTCCTTCATTCTCTATCTGCCGACCTACGCGGCGATCGCCTGGCATTATGATCTGCTGAAAAATCGTCCGGCCGATCTGCCGTCGTTTCTCGAACAGGTTCGCCAGTTCGCCTCGAGCGAATACGCCGACGCGCTGCTGAAGGGAGGAAACATCAGCGATTCCGAGAAGCAGCAAGTGGCGGCGAAGGTGTCGGCTTTCACCGGGCTCGATGAAAATTACGTGTTCAAATCGGATCTGCGCGTGAACATCGCGCAATTTCGCGCGGAATTGCTTCGCAGCCGCCGGCTGACCATAGGCCGGTACGACGCGCGCTACAACGCCGCGACATACGATGTTCTGGAGGAATACGCTTTCGACGATCCCTCGTACAACGCGGTGCTCGGAGCTTTCACCGCGGCGTTTAATTCCTACGTGCGCGATGATTTGAAATTCGGCGAGGGCATGACCTACAAAGTTCTGCCCGAGGAACCGAGCGAGCACTGGAACTGGAAGGGAAGCACCGGCAATCCAGATAACGGCTTTCCCAGCGCGCCCAATGTGGAAGACGATCTCGTACACGAACTCCTGGGCAACGCCTATCTGCAAGTGCAAGTCGAGAACGGCTATTTCGATCTGGCGACGCCGTTTTACGCCACGGAATTCACCATGAACCACCTGCTGCTGCCGAAATCGGCCGGCGACCGCATCCATCTGCAATACTATGAGGCTGGCCACATGATGTACCTTCATGTCCCGGACCTCGAGAAGCTCTCGACCAACGTTCGCGCCTTCATTTCCCAGGTCAGCCAGCCGCGATAGCCTGGAAGCTCCCGCGCCGGCGCGCAAGGCCGGCTGGCCGGGGTCCTCGGTATCTCGAAGCCAGGGGCTGGATCGGCCCCCCGCTCGGGTGACATTTTGCGGGGAAAAAGTGCGTGAAAAGATTCGCCGGGATGTATCGGATAGCCGGATGCCCGA
>JAGWRH010000064.1 GCA_028876695.1 Acidobacteriota bacterium
CACGAGCGGCGACGGGCGCGGAGTGATGCAGCTGACGACCGTCGCGGGGCTACAGTCCGTCACGGCCGAGTACGACTTGGCGCTGGAGTCCGACGGAAGCGTCCAATTCATCCAGAACCACGACTATAACCTCACATCGACCACTCCGCCGACGAACCCGGATACATTCGTTACTCATGGCGCGGGCGTAATGAAACCGGTGCTGGGCGGCGGCTTTTCGCCATCCAGCTTCAGCGGCAATTACGCGTTCGAATTTACGGGCGAGGACGCGAATAAGAAGCCGGACGCGCTGGCTGGGTTTGTTCATGCGGATGGCGCCTCGGCGCTGACGCCGGGCACAGCGGATTTCAACGACGCCGGTAAATATGTTGGCGCCGAACTGCTCTCTGGTGAATTTTCGGTCTCGGGATCCGGGTCTAATGTCGGGGCGGCCGAGTTGACTCTTGAAAACCCGCAGGTGACGCTGCTGTTCGAGTATGTCTTCATAACTCCATCGGATCTGTACTTTATCGAAGTCGACGCCAACGCAAATGCCGCGAACGCGCCGACGCTCTACCGCTTGAGCGGCGAAATGATTTTGCAGCCGCCGAACACGCAATTCAGTTCGAGTTCGCTTGCGCCCGGAGTGGTTGCCACCGGATCCGGAATCGATACGGGCGGAAGCGCGATTGTTTCCGCGGGCCTGTTCGGGCCGACCGCACCAGCGCCCGCGGCGACCTGCGACGGCAGCATGCAGAACACATTTTCCTGGGATCGAAACGACGGCGGCGCACTCTCGCCCCTGTCCCTCAGCGCAACCTGCACGGTGAATCCGAATAACGGACGAGTTGCGTTCAATTGGATTCAGCCGCCAGCACCGGCTCCATCCGTTACGCCTCCATTCGTGGCGGCTTATTTGGCCGGCCCAGGCGAGGGATTCGTGATCAGTGGTGACGCAACCGTTACAACGGGGTTGATTGAATTGCAGACTGGGGGAGGGGCGTTCAGCAATGCGTCGGTTTCGGGAGCGTATGCGATCGGTGCGCCGTTCATCGAGGAACCGGCCGTAAACAACCTTGCCGGAGTGGTAGTTGCAAACGGGGCGGGCGGCTTATCGGGTACGGTGGACGAAGCGGATGCCTCGGGCGCGTCACAAACACTGAATCAGCCATTTAGTGCTTCGATCTCGGGCGTCGGCGCGAATGGCCGCGGCACCATGACGACGACTTCGCCGGTCCCAACGGGATTTCCGGCCAACTGGATCTTCTATATCGTCTCGCCGAGTCAGATTCGCGCCATTCCGGCGGATGCGGGCGGCCAACACCCCCAGCTTATCTTTCTCGGGCCAACAACGCTTTAGCTCTGCGAACCCCTGTCTTCCGGATTCAGGCGCAGCGCGGCTGAGTTGATGCAGAAGCGAAGGCCGGTCGGCCGGGGTCCGTCTTCAAAGACGTGGCCCAAGTGCGCTTCGCAACGGCTGCACATTACCCCCACGCGTTCCATCCCATGCGAACGATCGCGGGTCATTTCGACGTTCTCGGACGCAACGGGCTGCCAGAAGCTAGGCCAACCGCAGCCGGAGTGGTATTTCGCGTTCGAGGAGAACAGCGGCTGGCCGCAACAAACGCAGACGTAAGTGCCGCGCCTTTCGGTGCTTTCGTATTCACCTGTAAACGGCGGTTCGGTGCCTTTCTGGCGCGTAACGTGAAATTGTTGCGGCGAGAGCGTCTTTGCCCACTCAGCGTCGTCTTTTCTGATTTTCTCGCTCATCCGTAAAGTTTATACCGTGACGGAGGTTTTGGCGAATTCCACGCTCTTCGCGGCACGGGTGGCAATGGTTGTGGTAAATTCGAACAGCCTCAATTGGTGATTCTCTCGTGAAAAGAACCATTGTTATTGGGGTCCTCTGCTGCGCGGTATTGTTTTTCGCCGCCGGATATTTCTCGCGCGCGCCGCGCGTGGTGCAATCGGCCATGAAGCAGCCGCCGTGGAATTCTCGAGCCATCCAGAGCTCGCTCAAGGCCATTCAGGTGCGGGAGCTGGACTCGAATCATGCCGCGGTCGATTTCGTTTTCGAACTCGAGAACCGGACATACAGCGATTTCCAGCTTGTGCCTGGGCCGAGCACCATTATCATGAAGCGGCTGAGGGCCGACGGCAGCTTGACTTCCGAACCGGCAGCTCGCTTGACCTCGGCGGTATTCCTTCCGACAAACAATCGCACGCGCATCACACTCGAGGTGAGCGCGCCATTCAATTGGCCTGTAAAACAGGATCCCGCAGCGGATGAATCGTTCCGGGGGTTCGCGCGCAGCGAAGTGTCTGGGCTGGACGGGTTCGTTGTCTTCGACCAAGTTTCGCGATACGAGGTCGATCTCCCGATCGATCTGGGGTCTTCCCCAAGTTCTGTGGCAATCACCCCCAAAAGCGCCGATTAGCCCTCCGATCGGAACTTGTCGTGCCGGGAGTATCCTTGCGTGGGTGCATATTGCGCCGCGAACTGCCGAGGACTATAATGCCTCAACTCTAGCGGGCAGGACGCTCAAGTTCGCCATACAGACCAGAAATAAGGCAGGTTATGTCCGGGGCGCTGAAGCTGGTCCAGGGGGCCGATCCGTCCAACGACCGCCGCCAACACGCGAGGCTGCGGGCGCTTACGTTGACGTACGCGGAGCTGGACCAGGATAACGGCGGGATTGTTCTGGACGCCAGTGAGGGCGGCATCTCAGTACACGCCGTCGTGCCGCTGACGGACGATTTTCTGCCCAAATTGCGCCTGAAACTGCCAGAAAGCGGCTGGCTGGAGGCGGGGGCACGCGTCGTGTGGACTCGCGACTCCCGGAAAGTGGCCGGCCTGCAATTTGAGGACCTGTCCAATGAGGCTAAGGCGCAGATAAGTAGCTGGCTATCAAGCGAAGCGGCGCCGCCCGAGAACACCGAGGTTGCCGGTCCGCCAAAACACGGGCTCCAATCGGCGACTGAGAGCGTGCCAGCGGTTTCAGAGTCCACGAATGGTGACCGCGTGGAACCGGCGCGGGCCATCCCAGATATGACGGCTATAGCCGGCACGGCGAGCCATTACTCCCGGCCAATGCCTGCGGTCGAACCAAGTGCAGGCTCTGTTGAGTCGCGCATCGAATGGACGAATCCGCTGGTCCCGGCCCCGCCACGGCAGGTCTCGACGCGCAGTTTCCTTCCCAAGGGGCCACGCCGAACCGCATCGTCCGTCTACCTCCTGCTCTTAACGCTGGCCGTGGCGTCGTTGGCATCGGGATGGGCGGCAGGTACCGGAAAACTTCGCCCGCTGGTCGAGAAGGTGCGGGCCGCGATGCGACCTTCAATACTCAATGGGCGCGTGGTAGCGTCGCAAAGCGTTCAGCAGGCGCCGCCAATCAGAGAAATCGAGATTGTAGATAACAACAATCAGCGCCGGAAAATTCCGCTGCTCGCCGCGCCTAGTGCGGTCCCTCATTCGGCGCCGAGCGCGCCTGCCGAAAAACTCACTGCCGCGAAGAATCCGACTGCACCGAACGACAAGCCACGGATGAACTTTCAGATTTGGACCCTGACGCCGCCGCAGACGTCGCCTGCATCGCAAATGCCGGACGCTAGCCGCGATGCGGGCCCTCCGGATTTGGGGACATACTCGGGTTCACCGCAAATTTCGGCAATGGAGTCCGGCCCGATCGCGGTGGCGGGTCCGGAGGCGCCGCCGAAGCCAAGAATTAGCTCCGGCGTTCTAAAGCGTGGCACGCTGATCCATCGCGTCGATCCGGTATATCCGCAAATTGCGCAAGAACAACACATTTTGGGCACGGTGACGTTGCAAGCTACCGTCGCTGCGGATGGGACGGTTCGCGACGTACACGTGATCAGCGGCTCGAAGCTGCTCGCTCAGCCAGCCGTGAATGCCGTCCGGCAATGGCGGTATACGCCCACGCTGCTGGATGGCAAAGCGATTCAGACGCAAGTGCAAATCAGCCTCGTTTTTGGCCAACCGAACGATTAGGTGTAAACCAGCGCTTCATCGGAGCGAAAGACTGCGCGGGCATTTCGCGTGGTAGCAACGGTCTTCTATAATAAAGCCCGCTCGCCAGGTCACGAACCAGGCCGAATGCCAAGATTCAAAACAGTTCAGCCGGCCGCAAGCCTCCCCGGAGTCGGACGGGCCGAATCGATGCGCGGCGCCGCCCGCCAGCCGCAGCCATCGGACTCAAACAAATTGATCTGGAAATTGCTGCCTGATATTTGGGCTCTGGTGAAACCGCGGGGATGGATCCTGGCTACGGGTTTCTTCTTGATGCTGATCAACCGGCTGGCGGGGCTGGTGCCGGCTTACGCAACAAAGCCGCTGTTCGACAAGGTGATCCTAAACCACAAACCCGGCGTGCTCGTGCCGCTGGTCTTGCTGGTCTTCGGCGCCGCTATAGTGCAGGGCTTGACGTCGTATTCGCTCACGCAAGTGCTGTCGAAATCTTCGCAGCGAATGATCGCGGAATTGCGAGTGAGGGTGCAAGCGCACGTCGGGCGACTCCCTGTCTCCTACTACGACGCGAACAAAACAGGCGTGCTCGTATCGCGAATCATGAGCGACGTGGAAGGCGTGCGAAATCTGCTGGGCACAGGCCTGGTTGATTTCGTCGGCGGGATCGTTACTGCAACCTTCGCGCTCATATATCTCATGCGCTTGAGCGTGCCGATGACGGTTGCCGCTGCGACCGGGATCGTCATTTTCGCCCTCGCGCTACGGCGGGCGTTTCAAACCATTCGACCGATCTATCGCGCCAGGCCGAAGATCAACGCCGAAGTTACCGGAAGGTTGATGGAATCACTTGCCGGCGTACGAGTGGTGAAGGGTTATCACGCCGAAAGCCGGGAAGAGACCGTCTTCTTCACGGGTGTGCAGCGGCTGCTCGACAACGTGCTTCAGACTCTGACGGCGACTTCGTTGATGTCGCTTGGCGCCACGTCCCTGGTTGGCGTGATCAGCGCCGTAATCATGTTCATGGGGACCAAAGCGATTTCCGCAGGTCACATGACGCCCGGCGGGTTCGTCGCCTACGTCGCGTTCGTGGGGATGCTGGTCGCGCCGGTGGTTCAGATTGTGGCGCTCGCTCCGCAAATGACCGAAGCACTGGCCGGACTAGAACGGACGCGCGAGGTGATGAACGAAGGTCCCGAGGACAAGGACCTGGACCGCACCGTCTCGCTCGATCGAATCGAAGGGCGCGTGAACTTCGAGCATGTCGATTTCTCCTACGATCCCGCGAAGCAGGTGCTATTTGACGTAAGTTTCCAGGCGGAGCCGGGCACGGTGACGGCGTTTGTTGGTCCTTCCGGAAGCGGTAAATCGACGATCATTGGATTGATTGCCGGCTTTTATAGGCCGACTTCCGGACGCGTACTGGTGGATGGCATTGACATTGCGACAGTGCGGCTGGGCACGTATCGCACGCAACTAGGCGTGGTGCTGCAGGACACGTTTCTGTTCGACGGCACAATCCGGGAGAACGTGGCGTTTGGGCGACCGGACGCGGGCGAGGCAGAGATCATGGCGGCGTGCCGCATCGCGCGCGTGGACGAATTTGCCGAGCACTTCGACCAGCAGTACCAGACGGTGATCGGCGAACGCGGCATCAAGCTTTCGGGCGGACAGAAGCAACGTGTTTCGATCGCGCGCGCGATCCTCGCCGATCCGCGAATTCTGATTCTCGACGAAGCCACATCGAGCCTCGATTCTGAATCGGAGGCTATGATTCAGGAGGGCTTGCGATATTTGATGCGCGGACGAACGACGTTCGTGATCGCGCATCGGCTCTCGACGATTCGCCGTGCGGACCAGATTCTGGTGGTAGAGGCGGGGCGCATTCTGGAGCGCGGAACGCACGAATCTCTGTATGCAGCTCAAGGGCGGTATTACGAGCTGTACACACGGCAACACGGCGTGGAAGCCAATTTGTTCCTCGCGCCGGGAGAGGGCGATTCACCGCTGGACGTGGACCGGAGCAGCAACGTCGACGGTAACCGCACTGATCCAGGAGAGTCCGTGCTGCCGGACGCGATCCGTCTCATCCAGCGGCCGCGCGGTTGAACTCGAAGAACGGGCATCCGCGGACGCTCGGGTTCCCCCGAAATTGTAGAATCCGCCGCTCGTATGTGAACAGTACAATGGTTCCCCGCAGGCGCGTTTACAAAGCACGCTACACCGCCGAATGGCTGTAGTTGGACACCGGAGTGGACTCGAAGCATGTCCGAAGTAGTCACCGAGATTTTCGGCGATGCGGTACCAGGAGACGGCTTACCGGCCGAACAGCGCCGCTGGGCGATGTTTACGTACCTGATCGGATTATCGATGTCGGTGCTCGACGGAAACATCGCCAACACCGCATTGCCTTCAATCGCATCGCAACTGGGAGCCAGCCCGGAAGCTTCGATCTGGGTGGTCAACGCTTTCCTGCTGGCGGTCGCGGTCTGCGTGCTGCCGCTCTCATCGCTCGCGGACATTATCGGCTATAAGCGCGTGTATCAGGGCGGGCTGGCGCTGTTCACATTGGCGTCGATCGGATGCTCGCTGCCTCATTCGCTGGCCACCCTGATCCTTGCGAGAATATTTCAGGGCGTTGCGGCCGCTGCGATGTGGAGCATTTCGGCGGCCATGATTCGCTACACCTATCCAAAGAGGCTACTGGGCAGGGCAGTCGGGCTGAGCGGCATCGTAATCTTCACGGCGGCAGCTGCCGGGCCCAGTATTGCATCGGGGATTCTGGCGATAGCGACGTGGCACTGGTTATTTGCGATCAACGTGCCATTCGGGTTGTTGTCGCTGAGCCTTTCGGAGCGCTTCTTACTACGGGCGCCAGGCTCGCGGCACCGATGGGATTTGTGGAGCGGCGTTTTGAATGCTGCCACCGTGACGCTGCTGATTACGGCGATCGAGGACGTAGGAATTGCCGGGCGCGAGCGCGTGATCATCGCAGAACTGATTGGCGCGGCAATTTTGGCGGTATTGCTGGTTCGGCGGCAGGTTTCGGTGCGGAATCCGATGCTCGCGGTCGATTTGTTGGAAAGACCTATCTTTGCCATGGCCGCGGCAGCCTCATTTTGCGCCTTTATGGGGCAAGGGCTTGCGTTCGTGGTGCTGCCGTTTTATTTCATCGACGGCTTGGGCGTGTCGCAAGTCCGGGCGGGACTGCTGCTGACCCCATGGCCGCTCGCGGCGGGCGTGATGTCGCATTTTGCCGGGCGTTTGGCGGACCGGTACCCGTTCTGGGTGCTCGGAACAACCGGAATGGCGCTGATGACGGGCGGATTGCTATTGCTGGGGTTAGCGCCTGCGCATCCAACGACTTTTCAAATCGTCTGGCGCGCGGCGCTAGGCGGCGCTGGGTTCGGATTTTTCGGCGCGCCGAATAATCGCGCGCTGGTCGCGAATGCGCCGCGCGAACGGGCGGGAGGGGCGGGAGGCATCAGCACCATGTCACGATTGATGGGCCAATCCATCGGGATCGCGGTCGTCGCAATGATTTTCGGCCTTACGGCTCATGGGCAGGCGACGCTTCATAGCGCAACCCTTGCGCTGGTTGCGGGCTCAGCGTTCACGATTTTGGCCGCTGTTGTATGCTTCGGAAGCATCCGTCATCCGCATATCGAGCCAGCTTGACGTCCGGGTGGTCCTTGGCGCGGATCGCATCGGGGCACTTCGCCGCGTCTCCGGGGAGTTGCAGGACGTGATTCAATCTCGCCGATCCTGATGCTATAGTATTTATACGGCTGAGCGCGATGGGGCCGGTGCTGTCCGTTTCACCACGCGAGACTTTTTCAGCGATTGGCCGTTCCGCGCCTTTGAGTGCGGCAGCGGAAATCTCCAGCTACATTTCCGGAACTGCCCGAACGGATCTTTAAAGGAACGCATCGAGCGCCATGGTACAAGGTCATCGATTCTCCGGATTTCCCGCACCACAAGGGCTGTATCACCCGCAGCACGAACACGATGCGTGCGGAGTGGGATTCGTAGCCAACATCGAAGGCAAGAAATCGCACGAAATCGTGATGAAGGGCGTGCAGATTTTGATCAATCTCACGCACCGGGGCGCGTGCGGTTGCGATCCGCAAACCGGTGACGGCGCGGGAGTTTTGATCCAAATCCCGCATGCGTTTTTCGATCGCGAGTGCGCCCTCTTGGGATTCAGCTTGCCCGCGCCCGGCGAATACGGCGTAGGCATGGTATTTCTTCCCGTCGATCCCCAAGAGCGGCTGCTTTGCGAAGGAATTCTGGAGAAAGCCGCCAAGGAGCACGGGCTATCGGTCCTTGGCTGGCGCGACACGCCGATCAACGGCAATACCATCGGTCGCCTGGCGCGGAACACGCAGCCGTATATCGAACAAATTTTCATCCGGCGCGGGCGCGACATGGATCAGAACGCGCTGGAGCGCAAGTTGTACGTCGTACGCAAGCAGGCCGAGAATCTAGTCGCGCAATCCGATATGAAGGAGAAGGATTTCTTTTACGTCCCTTCCCTTTCGTCGCGGACGATCGTCTATAAGGGCCTATTGCTGGCGCCGCAGATCACGCATTTTTATAAAGAGCTTTCCGACCCCGACGTGACCAGCGGGCTGTGCCTTGTCCACCAGCGGTTTTCCACGAATACATTTCCGAGCTGGAAACTGGCACATCCTTACCGGTACATCTGCCACAACGGCGAGATCAATACGCTGCGCGGAAATATGAACTGGATGTACGCACGGCAATCGGTGCTCGCTTCACCCCTCTTCGGTGACGACATCAAAAAGCTGCTGCCTATAATTGCGCCCGGTGGCAGCGATTCGGCGATGTTCGACAATGCCGTGGAACTCCTCACGCTCGCCGGCCGCAGTTTGCCGCATGTGATGTCGATGCTGATTCCGGAAGCGTGGGACCATGACCCGACCATGCCCGAGAGCGTCAAGGCGTTCTACGAATACCACGCTTCGCTGATGGAGCCGTGGGACGGGCCGGCGGCCGTGGCGTTCACGGACGGACGCGTGGTCGGAGCAAAGCTCGATCGCAACGGATTGCGGCCCGGTAGATACCTGGTTACCAGCGACGGCCTGGTGGTAATGGCGTCGGAAGCGGGCGTCCTGCCGATCAAACCGGAAACGGTGCGTATGAAAGGGCGTCTGGCTCCCGGCCGCATGCTGCTGGTGGATACCGAGCAGAAGCGGCTGATTTCAGACGAAGAGGTCAAACAGCAACTCGCGAGCCGGCAACCCTACGCCCAATGGGTAAAAGAAAATCAGATTACGCTGGACGATCTGCCGAATCCGAATCGCGTCCAGCCGACCGATCACGAAACGATTCTGATGAGGCAGCGGGCGTTTGGCTATACCGATGAGGATCTGAAGATGATCTTGCTGCCCTCTGCGCTACAGGCGCAAGAGCCAGTAGGATCAATGGGCATCGATACGCCGCTCGCGTGCCTATCGGACAAACCGCAGCTTCTGTTCAACTATTTTAAGCAGGCCTTCGCGCAGGTGACCAACC
>JAGWRH010000065.1 GCA_028876695.1 Acidobacteriota bacterium
GAAGTGGTATTGCGCGCGCGCGCTGGGCGCGCCCACCAGAAACAGGCCGAGAAGACCCACAGCAGCAGCGGGAACGAATTTGAACAGGCGCATGCATCCTCCGCAAGAACGATCAGATTCGGCGAACACCAAGCTCAACGACGCGGCGAAGTTCTTCCGATAGAACCGCCTCCCTCCCTTAGAGTACCGGGGCAGCCGAGCGGTTGCACCAGAGTCGGCCGAGTGCGCCAGAGGCAAACCCGGTTGGCGGCGAAAAGTTGCACGGGTGGGCGTCGTCGTACTGGTGCCCATCGGACAAAGGCGCGAGGATGGCGTTCTCGATTTCCCGAAGCTGGTTTAGAATGGGGCTTCGAATGACAACCTCCGCGGGATCGAATTTCGTTCACCTGCATCTGCATACGGATTACTCCCTGCTCGATGGCGCGTGCGAAATTGGCGAATTGACGTCCGAAGCGGCGCGGCGAGGAATGCCGGCCGTGGCCGTGACGGACCACGGCAACCTGTTTGCAGCGGCGAAGTTCTACCACGAGGCCACTACCCACGGCGTGAAGCCGATCATCGGCTGCGAGGTGTACGTGGCGCCGGACAACCACAAAAATCGCGGCAGCGACGCGGAGCGATCGAATCACCTGGTATTGCTCTGCGAAAACGAAGAGGGCTACCGCAACCTGATCAAGCTGGTTTCCACGGGGTTTCTCGAAGGTTTCTATTACAAGCCGCGCGTGGATCACGATTTGCTGGCCAAGCACGGCAGCGGACTGATCGCTCTTTCGGCGTGCTTACGGGGCGAGGTGGCCGACGCGCTGCTTTCGGAAAAGTACGAGCAGGCGCGGGCGAATGCCTACCGTCTGCGGGATATTTTCGGCAAGGGCAATTTCTTCCTCGAAGTGCAGGACCAGGGCCTCGAAATCGAGCCGCGCATCAACCGCGATCTGGTGAAGCTCTCGCGCGAAACGGGAATTCCGCTGGTGGCCACGAACGATTGCCACTACCTGACGCAATCTGACGCGCACGCGCAGGAAGTGCTGATGTGCATCCAGACGGGCAAGACGATGAGCGATGCGCAGCGGATGAAGTTCGCGACCGACCAGTTCTACTTTAAAACCGCGGAAGAAATGGCGCAGGTGTTCCGCGAGTTACCCGAAGCCGTGTCGCGCACGGTGGCGATCGCGGAACGCTGCAACGTGAAGATCCAGCGCGTGAACGATCCCTTCCCCGAATTCAAAGTTCCCGAAGGATTCACGGCCGACACGTATTTTGAGCGCGTGGTGAACGAGGGCTTCGCGTCGCGCGCGCCACAACTGGAAAAGTTAGCCGCGGAAGGGCGCCTGCGGCATCCGGTGGCCGAATACCACCGGCGCCTGGCGTCCGAAATCCGGATGATTCAGCAGATGCGCTTCGCCGGCTATTTCCTGATCGTGTGGGATTTCATCCACTATGCGCGCGCGCAAGGCGTGCCGGTGGGGCCGGGGCGCGGATCGGCCGCGGGCAGCCTGGTCAGCTACGCGCTGCGCATCACCGACGTCGATCCATTGCAATACGATCTGCTGTTCGAGCGTTTTCTGAATCCCGAACGCGTGTCGATGCCCGATATCGACATCGACTTTTGCATGCGGCGGCGCGGCGAGGTGATCGATTACGTGCGGCGGACGTACGGCAGCGACAGCGTGGCGCAAATCATCACGTTCGGCACGATGGCGGCGAAAGCGGTGCTGAAGGACGCGGGCCGAGCGCTGGATATGCCGTACGGCGAAGCTGACAAAATCGCGAAGCTGGTGCCGAACACGCTGAATATCGAACTGGAAGAGGCGCTGAAGCAATCGCCGCAGCTGGATTCGCTGCGCAAGTCGGATGAACGCGTAAAGCAATTGGTGGAGGTGGCGCTGCGGCTCGAGGGCCTCGCGCGGCACGCATCGACGCACGCCGCCGGCGTGGTGATTTCGCCGCGGCCGCTGACGGAACTCGTACCGCTTTACAAGTCGAACAAGGATGAAATTACGACGCAGTACGATATGACGGCGCTCGAGCGCATCGGCCTGCTGAAAATGGATTTTCTGGGGCTGACGACGCTCACGGTGCTGGACGATGCGGCGCGGCTGATCGAGCAAAACCAAGGCGTGAAGGCCGACCTTTCCGCGCTGCCGCTCGACGATGCGAAGACCTACGAGCTGTTTTCGCGCGGCGACACGACCGGGATCTTCCAGTTTGAATCGCACGGCATGCGCGACATCCTGAAGCGATACCAGCCCACGCGTCTCGAAGACTTGACCGCACTGAACGCGCTGTACCGTCCGGGGCCGATTCAAGGCGGAATGATCGACGATTTCATCGCGCGCAAACATGGGAAGAAAAAAGTCACGTACGATTTGCCGGCGCTGGAAGAAATTCTTTCGGAAACCTGGGGCGTGATTCTGTACCAGGAACAGGTGATGCAAATCGCCAACGGCCTGGCGGGATTTTCGCTCGGCGA
>JAGWRH010000066.1 GCA_028876695.1 Acidobacteriota bacterium
AGCGCCGTACCAAGGAATTTCAGAAGCGCGCCTTCTACTACTACGCCAATTGGGAGCGGCTCTTCGCGCAATGGAAAGAGAAGATGCTGGCGCTGATTCGGGAGGCGGAAGCGTTGCCCGTTCCAGAGCTGCCGGAGTTCGAGCCTTTGGAACACGTTCATGCAGGCCGCGGCATCGCCTCGAACCACTACCTTCTCGAGACTTATCAGAAGACGCTCGAAGGGTACTTCCGAATGTGGCACCACCATTTCGAATTTCTCTTGCTCGGCTACGGCGCGTACTTGACGTTCTTTGATTTTTGCAAAAAGGCGTTTCCTGAAATTAGCGATCAAACGGTCGCGCGCATGGTCGCCGGAATCGAGGCGGAGATCTTTCGTCCGGACGATGAGTTGCGCCGCCTGGCGAAATGCGCGATCGAACTTGGAGTGGACGATCAGTTCCGCTCGGGCAGATCCCCGAACGAAGTCATTCAATCGCTCGAGCAGTTGGGCGATCGCGGCGTGGCCTGGCTCAAGGAATTGGCTGCTTCGCGCAATCCCTGGTTCAATATCAACGTCGGCGACGGCTTTTATCATTATCACCGTTCCTGGAATGATGATCTTTCCATGCCCTTCTCGGCTTTGCCGGGCTACATCGCCAACGCCAAACGAGGTGAACGCCTCGAACGGCAAACCGACAGGCTGATGGAAGAACGAAAACAGCTGATCGCCGACTATCGCGAGCTCCTCGAATCGGACGACGAGCGCGCCGCCTACGACCAGATGATCACCCTCGCGCACCGCGTTTTCCCTTACGTCGAGGGACATAAGTTCTATTGCGAGCATTGGTACACGAATCTTTTCTTCAACAAGATTCGGGAGTTTGGCAGGCTTCTGGCCGAGAGCGGCTTTTTTGCGAATGCGGAAGATGTCTTCCACCTGAGCCATTACGAGCTTGAAGCGGCGATTGTCGACCTCATGACGGCGTGGTCGAACGGCTCGATGCCGCGCGGCCCGGAGATTTGGCCGGCGATTGTGGCGGAGCGCAAAGCCGCTATCGTCGAATGGTCGAAGCACGATTCCCCGCCGGCACTTGGTCCCGTTCCCGATATCATCGACGATCCCGCGATCGTGATGCTCTGGGGCATCACCCGCGAAAACCTGGATACCTGGCTCTCGGCGGGCGAGCAGCCGGATTCCAACGAAATTCGAGGATTCGCCGCGTCAAACGGTGTCGTGGAGGGAGTCGCTCGTGTCGTGAAGTCGGTCGACGAAATCGATCGCCTGCGTCACGGCGACATTCTGGTTTGCCAGGTCACGAATCCGAGTTGGGCCCCGGTATTCCAGAAAATTGCCGCGGCGGTATCCGACATTGGCGGCTCGATGAGCCACGCCGCGATCGTTGCCCGCGAGTACGGCTTGCCCGCTGTCGTCGGTACCGGTACGGCCACGCAGAAAATTAAAGATGGCCAGCGCATTCGCGTCGACGGAGGACGCGGCGTGGTCACGGTTCTCGGTTAGGTGAGCTTCGGTGCCTTCGTCAGAACTGATTGCCTGGTTTGCCGATGTCGGCTTGGCCGACCGGCTGACCGTCGGAGGCAAAGGCGGATCATTGGGGGAGTTGACGCGGGCGGGCATTCCGGTCCCGCCTGGCTTCGTTGTGCGCACAGCGGCATTCGAGCAATTCCTCGCCGCGATCGACAAGGACCAATCACTCCGGGCGCGGGTCGAGGCGCTTCACAGTGACGAACTCGAGAAAATTACCGCTCTTTCGCGTCGTCTGCGCGAACAAGTCGAAGGTGCGCCACTTCCCGAAAATGTGAGTGCAGCGATCGTCGCGGCCCTCGTTGAGCTTTGCGGCAAGGACAATAACCCTCCGCTGGCGGTGCGATCATCGGCCACGACGGAGGACGCCGCCGACGCCAGCTTTGCCGGCTTGCAGGATACATATCTGTGGGTGATCGGCGCGCAATCTGTGGTGGATCGAATTCGCTCGTGCTGGGCGAGTCTCTACTCGGTGCCGTCGATCGCCTACCGCCGCAAGCACGCCATGCCCGAAAGCGGCGTAGCGATGGCTGTGGTCGTCCAGGGCATGGTGAATGCGCGGAAGGCTGGTGTGATGTTCACGCGCAGCCCGCAGACCGGCGATCGCTCGGTGGTGACGATTGAAGGCGCTTGGGGTCTCGGGTCGGCGGTCGTAAGCGGCGAAGTGACGCCAGACCGCTGGGTCATCGCCAAGATTACAGGGGAAATTTCTGTGCGCGACATTTCCGATAAGCACGTGCGGCATCTGCCCGCGCCGGGCGGAGGTGTGCAAGAGATGGAAACTCCCGGCGATCTCCGGAGGGTGCCTTGTCTAACGGACCCTGAGATTTTCGAGCTGCGCGATATCGCCCGATCGGTTGAGCGCCACTACGGAAGGCCCCAGGACATCGAATGGGCCATCGACCAATCCGGTAACACCCTTCTGCTGCAAAGCCGGCCGGAAACTGTCTGGTCGGCCAAAGACCGCGCGCCTGTTGCCAAAGCCGTTGATAACCCGCTGCAGCATGTGATGAAAATCTTTGGGGGCCGTCGATGAGTCTAACGGCGAAAGACGTAGCGGAGATCCTGCGTCTCCTCGAATCCTCCAGCTTCGATACGCTGTCGCTGGAGATGAACGGCGTGAAGCTCAATCTGCGGCGTGGCTCTGCGGTTGCCGTACGAGAATCGGCGCCGCCTGCGCAAGCTCCGCAATCCGCGGCTGAAGCGCCGCAGCCGGTGCCTCCCAGTCGAAAATCCACGCCGCCTTCGGAGGCCGGGCTCAAGGATATTGCATCTCCGCTCCTGGGGATCTTTTACCGCGCGCCCAAACCGGGCGAGCCGCCGTTTGTGGAGGTCGGCGCGACGGTCGAACAGGACACGGTAATCGGCATCATCGAGGTGATGAAGCTGATGAATTCGGTGCGCGCCGGAGTGGCTGGACAGATCGCCGAAATCCTGGCGCAAAATGGCGCGCTCGTCGAGTACGGCGAGACGATCATGCGCGTCCGCCCGAGTGCCTGACATGGCGATCCGCCGTATTCTGATAGCCAATCGCGGCGAAATCGCTCTTCGCGTCATCCGCACCTGCAAGGCGCTGGGAATCGAAACCGTGTTGGCGGCTTCCGAGGCGGATCTCGATTCCCTGCCGGCTCGCATGGCCAGCCGAACGGTTTGTATCGGTCCCGGCCATCCGTCGATGAGCTACTTGAAAGTCGAAACGATCGTGCAAGCGGCGTTGGGCGTGAAGGCCGGCGCGATCCATCCCGGCTACGGTTTTCTTTCCGAGCGGCCTGCGCTTGCGCGCGTGTGCGAACAGGAAGGCGTGATCTTCATCGGACCCACTGCCGCGCAGATTGAGGCAGTCGGCGACAAATTGCGCGCTCGCGCCGAGGCGGAAGCCGCGGGCGTGCCGACTGCTCCGGGCGGCGCGGTCGATACGATCAACGAAGCGATGGTTTTGGGCCGGGAAATTGGTCCGCCGCTTTTGATCAAAGCTGTTGGCGGCGGCGGTGGCCGCGGCATGAAACGCGTCGATCGGCTGGAAGATCTGCCCGCGGCGATGGAGCTCGCGGCCGCCGAAGCCGGAGCTGCCTTTGGTGATACGCGCGTCTATTTGGAGCGCTTCGTCACTCACGGCCGGCACGTGGAAGTCCAGATCCTCGGCGATGGCAGAGGGCGCGTAGTCCACCTCGGAGAGCGCGATTGCTCCGTCCAGCGGCGCTATCAAAAGCTGATCGAAGAGACGCCCGCGCCAGGTCTTTCATCTGAGTTTCGCCGGCGGATTCACCATGCCGCTGTGCATCTTGCCGAGCGACTGTCTTACCGAAGCGCCGGCACCGTCGAATTTCTGGTGGACATGGACCGAAGCGCGTTCTACTTCCTCGAAGTGAATGCGCGGATTCAAGTCGAGCACCCTGTCACCGAATCCGTCACCGGCGTGGACATCGTCGCCGAACAGATCGCCATTGCGCAGGGTGATGGGCTGCCCTTGCAGCAAAAAGATATCCAGCCCGAGGGTCACGCCATCGAATGCAGGATCAACGCGGAAGATCCCGCGCGCGATTTTCATCCGACTCCCGGCACGGTTCGCGGCGCAGAGTGGCCTTCGGGCGAAGGCGTGCGCGTCGACACGCACATCATTTCCGGCGCGCGCATTCCTCCGTTTTACGACTCGTTGATGGCCAAGATCATCGTCCATGGCTCGGATCGTGCGGTCGCGCTCGAACGCATGCGCGGCGCACTCGCCGCAACGCGCATTGAAGGTGTGTCCTCGAATCTTGCATTTCATCGAACTGTGCTGGCCGATCCGGAATTCCAGGGAGGCGGCGTGGACACGTCCTATCTTCCGCGCTTTCTCGAAAAACGCCGCATTTTGCAGGAGGCTCGCGCCCATGGCTAACGTACAGGTCGTCGAGACCTCGCTGCGCGACGGCAATCAATGCCTCTGGTCGGCGCTCGGTGTCGACACCGCGAAAACTCTTACCATCGCTCCCGTGATGGATCGCGTGGGCTTCAAAGCCATCGACTTCACCACCTCCACGCATATGGGCGTCGCCGTCCGCTACAAGAAAGAAGATCCGTGGGAACGCATTCGGCTGATGGCCAAGGCTATGCCGAATACGCCTTTGCAATTTCTATCCACCGGTTTTCGCTTCATCTCGTGGGAGACGGCCAGTCCGGAATTCATGGGTCTGGCGTTCAAGACCCTTATCGACAATGGCCTTCGCCGCTTTGCGCTGGCCGATCCGATGAACGACGCGGATTCCAACGTCGCCTGCGCCCGCATGATCAAGGCTGCCGGCGGCGAATTCGTTATCGGAGCGCTCGTCTTTACGCTCAGTCCCATTCACGATGACGCGCATTACGTGGCGCGCGCCCGGACGCTCGCCGCCAGTCCCGATGTGGACGCGATCTATATAAAAGATCCTGGCGGGCTGCTTACCCCGCTCCGCGCGCGCACTCTGATTCCTGCGGTAATGGAAGCCATCGGCAAGAAGCCGCTCGAACTTCATTCGCACTGCACGATCGGCGTGGGCGAAATGACTTACATGGAAGCGCCGCAGTGGGGCGTCAGCGCCGTTCAATGCGCGTCGGGGGCGGCCGCCGACGGGAATTCGAATCCTCCATCGGAACGTGTCGTCGCCAATTTGCGAGCGCTCGGGCATCGGATCGAC
This sequence comes from Acidobacteriota bacterium, assembly GCA_028876695.1. GTDB lineage: Bacteria > Acidobacteriota > Terriglobia > Acidiferrales > UBA7541 > Palsa-295. Next base: position 5,177 of record JAGWRH010000066.1, read on the forward strand.
ATCGACGATCAAGCTCTCGCGGAGGTTGGCCGCTATTTTACGCGACTGGCGGAAGCGGAAGATCTGCCCGCCGGGACCCCGCAAGCCTTCGATGCCGCCTATCTGCACCACCAACTGCCCGGTGGAACGATTGGGACCATGCGCCGCCACCTGGCCGAATCCCGAGTTTCTCATCTGGAAGGTGCCGTGATCGACGAGCTTGGCCGCGTGCGGCAGGAGCTTGGCTGGCCGATCGTTATGACGCCCTTCGCACAGATGCTCATTACGCAGGCCGTGCTGAACGTGACATCCAAAGAACGCTACAGCGTAATTCCTGACGAAATTATTCGCTACGCGCTGGAAAAATTCGGCCGCCCCAATGTTCCCATCGCTGCCGAGGTCATGAACCGCATCGAATCGCTTCCGCGCACGCGCGAGCTCCGCCAGGAACAGGGCATGCCGCCTCTGCCGGAGTTGCGTCAGCGCATCGGCTCGCAATTGAGCGACGAAGAATTCTTGCTCCGCGCCACCATGCCCGCCGGCCAGGTGGACGCAATGAAGCACGCCGGTCCTGCCCCGCGGACCTATGATCCCGAGATGACGCCGGTGATGAATCTCATCCGCCAGTTGGTTACGCGCCGCGACATCACGTATATCTCGGTCGAGAAATCGGGATTTAAGCTCGAGCTGCGCGGCGAAGCCGCACCGGCAGGAGCGAAAGCATGAAGTCCTCTCGAAACGGCTGGAATGAGCGTCTGAACCCCATCGAAGGTTTCATGTTCGACCTGGACGGCACGCTCCTTCTGAGTGACCGATCGCTCGGCGGCTATCGTCTGCTGCCGGGTGCCGTCGAGACGCTCCGCGAGTTGAAATCCCGCGGCATACCCTACGTTGTGCTCACCAATGGCACGGCCTATCGCGTGGCTGAGCAGGCTCCGAAGCTGCGCGCGCTGGGGCTGCCCATTCCCGACGAAGCGCTGCTTACACCCAACACCGTGGCGGCTGATCTGATGCTGCGGCGCAGCGTGAAACGCGTGCTCGTGCTGGGCACCGAGGGCGTCGGTCGCGCAATAGCCGAGTCCGGCATCGAAACCGTTTTTACCGGGCAGCAAGGCGCCGAAACGGTCGACGCCGTCTATATCGCGTGGCATCCCGAGTGCGGCATGAAGGATATCGAATCGGCGTGCAAAGCGATCTGGAACGGGGCGAAGCTTTATGTTGCTTCGGACGTGCCGTTCTTCGCCACCGCCGCCGGCAAGACCATGGGTTATTCGCACGCCATCACGGCGGCCGTTCGAAAAATCACGCGGGCGCCCATGACTCTCACTGGCAAGCCGTCGTTGCACGCGCTGAAGCTGGTTGCCAGGCGTCTCGGCGTTCCCATGCGCCGGGTCGGCGTCGTCGGCGACGATCCGCTGGTGGAAATGATTATGGCGCGCCGCGGCAAAGCCCCCGGGTTCGGAGTCACTACCGGGATTTCCACCGAACAGGATTGGGCCGCTCAGCCGCGCGCCCGCCGTCCTCATCGCATCATGCATCACGTCAGCGATATTTTGCGGATCGCTGATTCGGTCAAATAACTGGATCGCACAACGTTTCGAATCCTGCACGCGCCACCGGTGGTCAGTCCTTTTCCTGCGCGGTGCACTACCTCGAAAGAGGCACCGTAAATCCAACGTGGGGCGGAAATTGAAATGGCGCGCCCGGGGAGATTCGAACTCCCGGCCTTGTGCTTCGGAGGCACACGCTCTATCCATCTGAGCTACGGGCGCACGCCGCAGACCTGCAATCAATTCATTGTATTACGTTTCGCGAGCACGGGCCATGCAGCTACC
>JAGWRH010000003.1 GCA_028876695.1 Acidobacteriota bacterium
GTCGGTGCGCCAGCCATTCACCGGCTGGAACGAAGGCGTGAACACGTCCGCGTCGCTTTCTTACCTGCTCGGGACGTTTTTCCGCCAGTTGCCCACGAACAAGAGCAAGTGTCTCGATCTGATTCCGGTCGATCTGGTCGCGCGCGGCATGACGTTGATCGCTGCCGCGCTCGTCGAGCGGCGGCATCAGCGCTTGTACCAGCTGGCCACATCGGTGGTGAACCCGTGCGACATGCGGCGCTCGATCGAGCTGACTGGACTTGGCCACCGCAAGTTCTATCGCGCGCAAAACGATCTCCACCACCGCTTGCGCCTGAAATTCGACGCCATTCCCGTCTCCAAAGCGCGTTACGAAAAGTTGTCCGCGCCGGCTCAGAAGTTGATCGTGCAGATCATCAATCGCAGCCTTGAGCCCATTCCTTTCCTTCGCTCGCCGCTGGTGCACCACGAACGCGAACTCGAAAAGGTGATCAAGCTGGTCACCCTCTTCGAACCGTTTATCCTGCACAACAACCATGTCTTCGAGGCCTCCAATATCGAGCGGCTCGACGCCGCGCTCCCGCCCGAGGAGCGCGACGCCTTCGGCTACGATCCGCGGTCCATCGACTGGTGGGAGTACTGGATCAACGTCCACATTCCGGCGCTGCGAAAGTGGTGCTATCCTCTGATCGAGGGCCGCGCACCGGAGACGCACTCGCGCCGCGACGTGCAACTCGCGCCGCTTGCGACGAACGCCGCCATCGGCGCCGCGGGAAACGCGAATTCCGCTCCGGCAACCGCGTCCTGATCTGGGCAAAGACTCGAACAACGTGTCTATCTTTATCACCGGGTGCACCGGATACATCGGCGCGCATGTGACCGCCAACCTGCTCGCGCATTCACCCGCCGAGCTCAACCTGCTCGTGCGTTCGCGCAGCGATCAAGAAGCTGGCGAACGCCTGTGGCGCGCCTTGCAGTTGCATCTCGATTTCCCGGACTTTGAGGAATATCTGCGCTCGCGCATTCGCGTCTTCCGTGGCGATATCACCGAGCCGCGGTTCGGGCTTGACGAGGCCGCTTACCGCGATCTGGTCCGCACCACTGATTCGGTAATCCATTGCGCCGCGTCGCTCAACCGCAAATCCGAGAAAAGCTGCCTCAACGTGAATCTGCGCGGTACGCTCGAAGTAGTCCAGTTGGCCATGCGCGCGCGGGACGGTCACGGACTGCGGCGCTTCAGCCATGTCAGCACCGTGGCCGTGGCCGGACAGCGCGCCAACGAAGTTGTCGAGGAGGATTCGGCCATCGATTGGAGCCGCTCCGATTACGATCCGTATGCGCGCACGAAGAAATTCTGCGAGCACATGGTGCGCCAGCTGCTTCCGGACGTGTCGCGCACGATTTTTCGTCCCAGTATCGTCCTGGGCGATAGCCGCCGGCCCGAAACCAATCAGTTTGAAATGGTGCGGGCGTTCGTTTTTCTCGCCGGACTTCCCGCGCTTCCCTTCCAGCCGAATGCGCGCCTCGATATCGTCCCTGTCGATTATGTGGCGGACGCGATTTCGACGCTGCATATGAAAGAGACGCCCGCGCACGAGATTTATCACCTTTCGTCCGGCGCCGGCTCCGAGACGTTCGCGCAGTTGACCGATGCGCTCGCCAAAGCCCAGGGCAAACGCGGGCCCGTGTTCGCGCCAAAATTGGAAAACACATCCGAAAAGGTGATTCGCGCCCTCTCCGGCCGCGCCGGAAAGATCGGCGGATTAGCCACGCTTCTGAAGGTGTTCCTGCCGTATCTTGTGTGGAATACGGTTTTCGATAATCGCCGCGTCGTTGCCGAGATGGAACGCAAGCCCGCGCCCTTTTCGCAATACTGCTATCCCCTTATGCGCTACGCGCGCGCGAACAATTTCGGTTACAACTATCGCGAATGGGGCGTTTCGCCGGACCGCGAGAGCCTCGCGCTTTCGCAAGCCGCCGTCGCGAACGCCGTGCGGGAATCACGCCAATGATCGATATGGACCTGGCCATCGAGGCGTGGGTCAGCGTCTTGATTGAGCTGAACAAAATCGAATGGATGTTCGGCGCCGGCGAGAGCTGGAAGCCGGGCGAAAAATTACGATTGCTCTTCGCCGGATACAACGGCACGCGCAACACCGGCTCGGACGTGCGCGTCGAGGAAATCACGCGGCAGGTGCGGCGAATTCTGGGCGCGGCAAACGTCGAATTCGCCGTCATGTCCCAGGATTTCAATCTCACCCGCGGTTATTTCGGCGGCGCAAAGCAAGTGCATCTGCCGGACGTTTTTCCGCCCTTCCTGCATTCCGAAGTGCGTAAGCATCACGGCGTGATCGCCTGCGAAGGTTCGATGTTCAAGAGCAAATTCGCCAGCGCGCTCACGGCCATGATGATCGGCGCGCTCGGAATAGCGTCGGCGCAAAACAAGCTGAGCGTCGCGTATGGCGGCGAAGCCGGTGCGATGGATCTGTTCCTGCAGAAAATGTGCCGCCGATATTGCCGCGAATCGCTGGTGATCACGCGCAATCCCGAATCGCAGGATGTCCTCGGCCATCTGGGAATTTCCACCGAGCTCGGCGCTGATACCGCGTGGACCTTCGAGCCGCTCGGGCCGGAGTACGGCCGCAAGGCGCTGCTCGACGCGGGATGGGACGGTTCTGCCCCCGTGCTGGCCATCTGCGCCATCAATCCGTTTTGGTGGCCGGTGAAGCCGTCGCTCGGAAAGTGGTTTGCCCATGCGATCTCCGGCGCGTACGGCGAGAGCTACTACCGCACGATTTATTTCCACCGCTCCGGTCGCGATGTGGATGCCGCGTACGAAAAATATCTCGGCGCCATGGCCGATGGCGTCGCGCAATATCGCCGCGCGCGCTCGGTCTTTCCCGTGATGATCGCCATGGAAAAGCTCGACCGCGACGCCTGCGAACGTGTGGCGGCAAAACTCGGCGGCGCGCCAGTGCTGGCGTCCGACCGGTTCAACATGTACGAGTTGGTCAGCATTCTCCGCGCCTGCGATCGCATTCTCTCGTCGCGCTTTCACGCGATTGTCACGTCGATGCCGGCCGGCGTGCCTTCCGCTGGCGTAACCATGGACGAACGCATTCGCAACTTGATGCATCAGCGCGGGCACCGGCACCTGCTGATGAACGTCGACGACCCTGAGCTCTCCGATAAGATCGTGGCGGCGCTCCGCGCTCTCGATGCGGAGCCGGATGCCATTCGCGATTCCATGGCTGCTGTCGTCGCCCGCAATTTGCAACTGATGGCGCGCATGGGCGTCTATTTCGAGGAGCGTGTCGCGCGCCGTTACCCGGAGTTTCCCGTGCGCAGCGGAGTGATCTCCTGGGAAGAATATTTGCCGCCGCTCAGCCCGCTCCTTCGTGGCCTGCTCGAAACGCACAGTGAAGCGGTGGTCGCATGACGTTCCTCGAACAGATCTTCGAGCGCCTCGAACGCGCATCCTCGCAACCCGTTCTCGCGGAAGTCCGCAACGGCTCGGAAATCGTCACGATCACGGGCGCCGATTTGCTCGCGCTCATCGGGCAAGCGCGTGAATGTGTGCGCGCGCGAGGTTTACGGCCAGGTGACCGCTGCGCGCTGTACGCGCCAAATAGCATCCGATGGATCGCGGCCGATTTGGCGCTCATGGCGGAGCGCGTGATCGTCGTTCCGCTCGATCCGCGCCAGGTCCCGGCCGAAATTGCGGCCGTGCTTCGCGATTCCACCCCTGCGCTCCTGTGCTGCGCCGACGCTACTTTCGCCGCCAGCGCTGCGACCGCGGGCAGCGCCGCCCCGCCAATCACGCTGTTCGACGAGGTTTTTGCGGGTGAATCGAAATCCTCCGCGGCGCCGCCGGCGCATCATGCCGATCATGACGCGGTCACGATCGTTTACACCTCCGGAACTTCGGGCGAGCCGAAGGGCGTCGTGCTCACGGCCCGCAATGTTACGTTCGTGCTCGGCTGCACCCATGCGCGGCTCGACAAGCTGATGGGTTCGCGTCAGGAACCGGAGCGCGTGTTCCAATACGCGCCGTTTTGCTTCGCGGCGGCGCGCATCCTGCTGCTCACGTCTCTTTCGCGCAATAGCGTCCTCACTCTTTCGACCGACATCACGAAGCTTTCCGAAGAATTGAAGGTGGCCGCGCCGCATTATTTCGTCAACGTGCCGATCTTCCTCGAACGCGTGCGCCGCAAGGTCGAAGATTCGATTCGCGGGCGTGGCGGATTCGCGGCAGCCGTCTACTCGCGCGCGCTTCGTGCCTACCTCGCGAGACATGCCGAGGAGCGCGGGCCCAGCTTCGCTGATTCGCTCGCGCTTTGGCTCGCGGGCGCGCTGATGTTCCCGGCCATCCGCAAAAGCATCGGCCCGAACCTGAAAGCGTTAATCTGCGGCTCCGCCCCGCTCGCGCCCGAAACCCAGCATTTCTTCATGATGCTCGGCATTCCCGTGCTGCAGGTATATGGCCTTACGGAAACTACCGCCGTCTGTACGATGGACGACCCCGCGCATCCCGTTCCCGGCCGCGTCGGTCCGGCGATTCCCGGCGCCGAAATGATGGTCGGCGAAAACGAGGAAATTCTGGCCCGCGGGCCGAACATCTTCCCCGGCTACTGGCAGCGCCCCGCTGAAACTGCCAATGCTCTCTCCGGAGGGTGGTTTCACACAGGTGATCAGGGCGAAGTCGATGGCAC
>JAGWRH010000067.1 GCA_028876695.1 Acidobacteriota bacterium
ACGCTCAGCCAGGTCAACGGGCTTTGCGTCATTCCGGTAAAAAACCTGCTGAAAAATGATCTGAACGCCACGCGCGCGGCTACGGCTGCGTTCGTCTTCTGGTCGGGGCTCGCCTGGTATTTCAAGCCGTTCTTCGGAATCTTTACGGACGCCTTTCCGCTTTGGGGCACCCGCCGCAAAAGCTACATACTGCTCGGCTCCGCCGTCGCGGTTCTTCTCTTCCTGGCCCTTTGGTTCACGCCCCACACCTACGGCAAGCTGCTTGCGTTGTTCATCGTCATCAACGTCTTCCAGGTCGTGGCCAGCACCGCGGTCGGCGGCTTTATGACGGAAAAAGCGCAATCTTTCCGCGCATCCGGGCGCTTTTCATCCGTTTTCCAGGTAGCGTATCAAATGGCGGGGCTTGTCGGGGGGCCGCTCGGCGGCATCCTGGGCGCGATGGCTTTCGGATGGACCGGCGCTGCGGGCGCTGCCGTCATGTTTCTGCCCATTCCCGCCGCGATTTTCTTTCTGAAAGAGCAGCCCATCAAGGTGGATTCCGCCAAGCTGCTGGCTGACGCCGGCAGGCAGTTGAGAAAGATCGCCACTGCCAAAACGATGTGGGCGGCAGCCGGTTTTAGCTTCCTCTTCTATTTTGCTCCCGGCATTCAGACCGCGCTTTTTTATCAGCAGCAGAACGTCCTGCATATGACCACGAAAATGCAGGGTTTCATGCTGTTCCTGAACGGAGCCTTTGGAATCCTCACCGCGACCGTCTACGGCACCTTCTTGTGCAAACGATTCAACCTTCGCTGGCTGATGTTTTTCTTGATTATCCTCGGCGCGATCGCGCAAATGTCCTACGGCTTGTACACGTCGATAGATCGCGCGTATGTCATCGAGTGTTTCTGGGGACTGGGCTGGGCGGCCGCGGACATGTCTCTCACCGACCTGTACATGCGCGCAACCCCTTCCGGCAGCGAGGCGCTTGGGTTTTCGCTCATGGTCAGCGTCCGGAATCTCTCGCTCTTCGGCGCCGACGTGCTCGGAGCGAAGGCGATGGACGCATTCCACATTCACTTCAGCACGATGTGTGTTGCCAATGGGCTGATCTCGATGGTCGGACTGCCTTTTGTTTTCTTGCTGCCGGGATTCATCGTCGATCGCAAGGATTCGTCGGCGGAGGCCCGCGCAAATCCGCCCTCGGCCGAAAGGGCTTTCGGCGAGGAATAAACTGTCGAGCGCCCGCATCCTGCGCGTTTCCGCGGCATCTTTAGAATGTGGGATCGGTGGTCCTGAAAATCGCGCCTGAGTACACTTCGGAGGGAAACGCATGGCGGCTCTGCTTTCCGGTACGGTTGCGCCGGAATTTTCGTTGAAGGGCGTGGATGGAAAATCCGTATCTCTTGCCGAGACGCTGAAGAACGGCCCAGCCCTCGTCGCCTTCTTCAAGGTGAGCTGTCCCACTTGCCAGTTCGCCTTGCCTTTCATTCAGCGATTGCACGAAGCCTACGGCGGAGCCAACGTCGCCTTCCTCGCCGTCTCGCAGGACGCCGCCGCCGACACGCGCGAATTCATGGCCGAGTTCGGCCTCAAGCTTCCCGTGCTCCTCGATAACGACGGCTACGTCGCGTCGAAATCCTATGGCTTGACCAACGTCCCTTCTCTGTTTTGGATTGATTCGGACGGCCGCGTTCAGATCAGCTCCGTCGGTTTCTCCAAAGCCGATTTGGAAAAAGTTTCCGCCGAAGCCGCCCGCGCCGCCGGCAAACCCGTCAAATCCATTTTCCGCCTGGGCGAGCGCATCCCCGAATTCAAAGCCGGTTGAGGCTCGAAGAACTAAGCTCCGTGCGAGCCGCGCGCGAAATCGGAAATAACCTGCATGAATGACGCGGGGCGCTTGTGGAGCGGCCGCCGTCAGGCGGTCGCCTGGCCTTCTCCCGCGGGAATCCTCGGGCCGCGCTCTTCAACGCTCTGTCGCGGGCGCGGACGCTCCCGCTCCCATTAAAATCAGCGAGCGCTGCGCGAACGGCGCATACAGCAAAGCCGCGGTCGCTCCCAGCGCCGCGCCATACCCGATCCACGGCGCCAGCAGAAATGGCGCGAGCGCCCAAAGCTCGTCCAGCGGAAACATCACCGGAAAAATCGTAAGGAATTTTTCGCGCAATCCCGGCGCATTGAACGCCGCGGCCGTAATCAGATACAGCCGCGTGGGGATTCCCACCGCCGCCGTAATAATCAGCAGGATGAGCACCCAGAGCGTGTGCGGCGCCATCGCGCGGACCACTTCCCGCACTACTCCCAGCCGCGCCAGCGACACCGCATAAAACGCCAGATACATGGCTTGCAACAACAGAAATAGCGCGCGTACCACCGGGCGCGGAGCCCGCGGCAAATCGTCGGCCTGCGCCAGCAGCCGCCGCGCCTTTCCCCGCCCGCGCTCCGCAACACTCGGGGAGCCTCTTTCTTGCTGCTGCGATTCGGCTGCGTGTGCGGAACCTGCTGCCGCGCTTCTCGAGATGGAGGATGCGAGGGAAATTTCCGTTCGCGCCGGCGAAGACGCCTCGCCGCTCCCGGCCAGTTCCGGCAGCCGCGCGGGCGCATCCCCGTTCACCTCCTCGACCGGCGCGATGAACCGGTACCCCCGTCGCGCCAGCGTCTCGATGTAGCGCGGGCCGGCCGCCGAATCTCCCAGCGCCTCGCGAATCCGATTGATTGCCGTGTTCAGGCCATGGTCGAAATCGACGAAGGTGCCGCCGGGCCACAGCCGCTGCTGGATTTCCGCCCGCGAGACGAGTTCTCCCGGCTGCTCCAGCAGCATCAGCAGCACCTGCAAAGGCTGGCCCTGCAGCTGCAGCCGTCTGCCCTGCTTGCGCAATTCGCTGGTGCGC
>JAGWRH010000068.1 GCA_028876695.1 Acidobacteriota bacterium
CGAACAGCGTGGTGCCGAAAATCGTGGTGGTTTGCGGCGGGACATTCGGCGCCGGGCATTTCGCCATGTGCGGAAAAGCGTACGACCCGCGGTTCATGCTGGCCTGGCCGACGGCGCGGTATGCCGTGATGAGCGGTGAATCAGCCGCGGGAACGCTGGTGGAGCTAAAAGTCCGCCAACTGGAGCGCGAAGGAAAAAAACTGAATGAGGACGAGACGAAGAAGCTCTATGACTCGATTCGCGCGACCTACGAATTGCAGATGGACCCGCGCTACGCGGCCGCGCGGCTGTGGGTGGACGCGATTATCGATCCGGCGCATACCCGGGAGGCGCTGATCGAAGCGCTGGAATGCGCGGCGTTGAATCCGGTGGTGCCGGAATTCAAAACCGGAGTTTTGCAGACGTGACGGACGCGATCGCTCGCGCCCGGGCTCGATGGTGAACAGCCGAATGGCCGAATCCGAAGTTACGATCATCGAATGCCCGCGCGACGCCTGGCAGGGACTGGCGCGCATCATTCCCACGGAAGAAAAAATCAAATATCTGACCAGCCTGGTCGCGCTCGGGTTCCGGCATATCGACGCAGTGAGCTTCGTTTCGCCTAAACGCGTTCCGCAAATGGCCGATAGCGAGGCGGTGATGGCGCGGCTCGGCGACGCCCGCGCGCCAGACGGGCAGGCGCCGGAAATCATCGGCATCGTGGTGAACGAGCAGGGTCTAAAGCGCGCGCTGGACGTCGCGGGCGTGACGACCATCGGCTATCCCTACTCGATCTCGGCGTATTTCCGGCGCGCGAACGCGAATATGTCGCGAGCCGAATCGCGCGCGCTGGTGGAAAAGCTCCAGCGCGAGACAAAAGCGGCATCGCGAAAATTGGTCGTGTACATTTCCATGGCGTTTGGAAATCCTTACGACGAGCCCTGGGGCCATGAAATCGTGGAAGACACGCTCGTGTGGCTGAAGGATATCGGGGTGCGAGCCGTCTCGCTCGCGGACACTGCGGGAACGGCTTCGCCCGCAGAAGTTGGGAATCTGGTTCGAGCGGCGAACGCCTGCGTTGCGGGGATCGAAATCGGCGTGCATCTACACAGCCGGCCCGAAGGCGCGGCGGAGAAAGTGCTGGCCGCCTATGAGGCGGGCTGCCGGCGATTCGATGGAGCGCTGACGGGGTTAGGCGGGTGTCCTTTTGTCGGGGACCATCTCGTCGGCAACATTCCGACGGAGATCATTTTGACGACGATGGCGGCGCGCGGCGTGGCGACTGGAATCGACACGAAATCGCTGGCGATCGCCTGCGCGATGACTCACGAGTTGCGCGCGAAATACGCGGATCACGGCGACGCGCAGAGCGAATCCGACGGCTCCGGAACGGAGGAGAACCAAACGGCGCGGCCGAATTGACCGCGGCGGCGGTACGTCGATGGGCTACACAACGCTCACTTATCAATGCGACGACAAGGTCGCCACAATCGCGTTGACCTTGCCGGAAAAGCGAAACGCGATTTCGGCGCAGATGATCGCGGAGCTGGTCGCGGCGCTGGCGCAAGCGGAGCAAGGCGCGGCGCGCGCGGTGATACTTACCGGCTCGGGAAAGGCGTTCTGCGCCGGAATGGACCTGGACGAGCTGCAGGCGCTGGCACAATCCACGGAACAGAAGAATCTCGAAGATGCTCGCCGAGTCTCGAAGCTTTTCTACCGGATTCATTCGTTTCCGAAGCCGGTGATCGCCGCGGTCAACGGAGCGGCAATCGCAGGTGGATGCGGGCTGGCGACGCTAGCTGATTTCACGCTGGCAGTGCCGGAAGCGAAATTCGGTTATCCGGAAGTGAAACTGGGGTTCATGCCGGCGCTGGTGGCCGTTTTTTTGCGGCGACAGATTGGAGAAAAGCACGCGCGCGACCTGCTGCTCACGGGCCGCATCATCGATGCCGCGGAAGCGTATCGCATAGGCCTGGTCACCGAAATTGTGCCCGGCGAGCGGTTGATGGATCGCGCGCACGAGATTGCGGCGGCGCTGCGTTCGGCGAGCCCAACGGCGGTAGCGCGCACCAAGAAATTTCTGCTCGGTTTCGACGATGCGGCGATTCGCTCCGCGCTGGAGGCGGCAATCGATGCGAATGCCACGATCCGGTCCACGCCGGATTTCCATGAAGGCGTGGCGGCGTTTCTCGAAAAGCGCGCGCCGAAGTGGCCGGGAGATTAGCGTTTGATGACGGATTACGCGGACACGACCATTCGCGTGCGGTACGCGGAAACGGATCAGATGGGAGTTGTGTATTACGGAAATTACTTCACGTGGTTTGAAGTGGGACGCGCCGAATTTTGCCGCCAGCTGGGATTCGATTACAAGCGGATGGAAATCGAGGACGACAGCTTTATCGTGGTTGCGGAGGCGAGCTGCCGGTACCGGCGTCCGGCGCGCTACGACGATCTGCTGACGATCCGCACGCGCGTGACCGAATCGCGCAAGCGCACCCTGCGCTTCGGATACGAACTTTTCAGCCAAGCGAACGGCGAATTGCTGGCGACCGGGGAAACGACGCACGTGATTTGCGACCGCCTGGGACAGCCGAAGTCATTGCCAGACAAATACCGGAAGTATTTTCACGCGGGCGAGCGTTCCGGCAACATGCAGAAGATGGCGCAGCAATAACCACGTCGCGCCGCGGACATCACGCCATGGCAACGATCGTGATCGACGGCGAAAGTCTCACGCTGGAGAATCTCTACCGGCTCGTTTTCGATTTTCCCGAGAGCCAAGCGGAAATTCCGGCAAGCGTGCGCGAGCGAATGGCTGCATCGCGCGCGGTGATCGACCGGCTGGCGGAATCGGAAGCGGCGGTCTACGGCGTCAATACCGGATTCGGGAAGCTGGCGACGACGCGTATTTCGCACGATGAGATCCGGCATTTGCAGCTGAACCTCGTTCGCAGTCACGCGTGCGGCGTGGGCGAGCCGCTTGGCGAGGCAGCCACGCGCGCCATGCTGGCGCTGCGAGCGAACGCGCTGGCGAAGGGCTTTTCCGGCGTGCGTCCGATTGTGGCGGAGACGCTGCTGGCGATGCTGAATCGCAACGTACTGCCGGTCATACCGTCGCAAGGATCGGTTGGCGCGTCGGGCGACTTGGCTCCGCTCGCGCATTTGGCGCTCGCGGCGATCGGCGAAGGCGAGGCGAGTTTCGACGGCCGACGGATGGCTGGCGGCGAGGCGCTGCGTGCGTCCGGAATCGCTCCGCTCGTGCTGCAAGCGAAAGAAGGGCTGGCGCTGCTGAACGGCACGCAAGCGATGTTGGCGCTCGTGGCCTTGGCGGTGCGCGACGCCGAAATCGCGGCCGATACGGCCGACGTGGCCGCGTCGCTTTCACTTGACGCGCTGCGCGGCAGCCCGGTGGCGTTCGACGAACGCATCGCCGATGCGCGGCCGCACCCGGGACACGCGCGCGTGGCGGAAAACCTGCGGCGGCTCAATCGCGGAAGCGAAATTCGCGAATCACACCGGGCTCCGGAGCGCGATCCGCGCGTGCAAGACCCGTACAGCTTGCGTTGCGCTCCGCAAGTGCACGGGGCAGCGCGGGACGCCATCGCACGCGTCCGCGCCACGGCGGAAATCGAACTGAACAGCGCGACGGACAATCCGCTCGTATTCGCGGATTCGGGGGACGTGCTGAGCGGCGGAAATTTCCATGGCCAGCCACTGGCAATGGCCGCCGATCATCTGGCGCTGGCGCTTGCGACTCTCGGCGGAATATCGGAGAGACGCACCGAGCAGATGACGAATCCGCAGTCGAGCCAGCTTCCCGCTTTCCTGGTGCGGCACGCAGGGCTCAATTCCGGGTTCATGATTTTGCAGGTGACGGCAGCGGCGCTGGCGAGCGAAACGAAGGCGCTGGCCGCGCCGCATTCGGCCGACTCGATTCCTACATCGGCGAATCAGGAAGATTACGTGTCGATGGGAATGGGTGCGGCTCGGCGGCTGGAGCCGATGATCGCAAATCTACGAAACATCCTGGCAATCGAACTGCTCGCCGCGGCGCAAGGCATAGACTTGCTTGCTCCGCTTCGTCCGGGCACGGAGGCGCGGCGGGCGCACGAGATGATCCGGACGCTCTCGAAAACCCTGGACGCGGACCGCTCTTTATCCGCGGATATCGCGCGGGTCGCCGGGTCCGTGGCGCGCGGCGAATTTGCGGCGCTGCTGGGTTAGCCGCGCGGGTGCTGTTTACAGGCCGGTTGCACGCGACGAGACTTTCTTGCGCGCGAGATCGAGGAGTTTCGAGTCGGTGCAGACTTCGTAATACGGACGGTTGCCGGGCGCGCCGATTTTGCCGCCGGGCAAAAGCTGGCGAACGAAGCCTTTGCGGATCACGACGGGTTCGATGGTGTCGCCCAAAGGAACTTCTCCGAAATAGAGCTGCACGCGTTCCTTGCCCCAAGGCATGGGGAAGTTGCCACCCATGGGCGCGAGCGAAATTTCCGCGCTCAATTTCTGGAAACCTTCATCGTTGAGCTCGATGCCATTGAGGTTGAAGCGGACCAAAAGCTCTTCGCCCTCGTCGGCGGCGGCATCATCCATGAGCGACTGGAGCAGATAGACGTTGAACGGCGAGGTATTTTTCTTGAAGAGACGCTTGGCCATCTTCGCGCAGCTCGACAGGCGATCGGAGAGATTGAGAGCGCGCGAGATCATAATTTTCGAATCCGCGTCCATCCAGAGGGACGGCGCGGAATCCTGGAAGGCGACGCCGACGCCGAGCTCGAGCGGCGGCAGATCGCTCGATTGCGCGCGCTGATTGTAAGCGCCCGTGACGGCGAGAATTTCGCGCGCCAGGACGCAAGCGCGGGCGACGGCGCGCTGCGTCGCGCGCGTCGATTCGGTCTCGTAGATGGCGAGAATGATGGCGTCGCCTTCGATGAAGACCTTGGCGGCGCCGTAACGCTCCAGCATTTTTTTCACCGGCTCGTGCAGGGCCATGCTGAAGTGGGACGCGGGATTCATGCCTCGCGCGAGCAGGTCCTTGGTGATCCCCGTCGAGCCGCGCACGTCGGCCTTGATGACCACGTGATTGATGATGGGGTCGTCGGCGGGGCGGCCTTCTTCGGGATGGAGAAATTCATAGAGGCTTTTATTGGCGCGCGATAGTTCGCGGGCGCGCTCGGAGCGGACCAGGTTGATGCGCTCCATCCAGGACGCGGCGTGCTGGTAATTTCGCCGGTCGCGGCGCAGGCGCATGAGATCTTCGGCAAATTGCGAGGCGATGGCGCGGGTTTCGTCGTGGCTGCGGCGGCGGATCGCGCGGGCGGCTTCTTCCAGCTTGCGGATGGAAATTTTGCGCGCGGGGAATTGCTCCAGGATCTTTTCGACGCGCTTGGCTTCGTCGCGATTCACCATGGCCTTTTTGAGCTGCTGCAAGTGGACCGGAGGACAGTACTCCGCGGCGATTTTTCGCAGCTCATAGCCGGCCACGACGTGGGACAGGACGTCGTGCTCTTCGAGCCGGTGGACCCATTCTTCGAGAAGGCGTTCGCGGGCGTCGGGCGAGCTGCCGGCCTCTTCGACGGAAGCGCGCGGATCGAACAAGCGGCGCGCGTTGGCGGGCTGATTCAGATAGTCGCCGAGACGGCTTTGAAATTCCTCGGTCAGGAAATCGACGCGCAGTTTGGCGGCGGAAATTTGCGGAGCGAGGTCCTCCAGATTCTTCTCAATGGAGGAATATTTGCGGCGAAGGCCGCTGATTTCGTCGGGGAGTTCGCCGGAAAGGCCAGGTTTGCGCTTGAAGAGCCATTGAAAAGTGTCGTCCGAGGCGCCGGCGCGGCGCGCGGCTTCCTCCTGCTCCTCTTCGAGACGGGCGAGCTCCGAGCGCAGCGAGCGGGCCTGCTCGAGCAGGCGCTCGTGAGTCTTGCGGGCTTTGGCGAGCTCGTCGTTATTGTCGCCCGTGGGAACGCAGTCTCGGATCAGCCCGAGGAGCAGATTGTCGAAGACCTCGAAGCGATCGGGGTCGCTCATGAAATTGCCGAGCAGGGTGTAGTGTTCGAGGAAGAGATGATCGTCGGCGCCGTTTTCGACGAACAGGCAGCGATTCTGCAGAAGCTGATAGGTTTCGAAGAAATCGTCGCCGAAAAGCGCGCGGCGAGTTTTGGAGACCGTTCCTTCTTCCACCTCGCGCCAGATGCGGCAGAGCGTTTCGCCGATTTGGCGGATCACGCCTCTGCGCCCGGCTTGCAGCTCGGCGATTTTCGAGCGCATCACGTGGGCCTGTTCGCTGTGCTCGAAAAGTTCGCCGCGGGAGCGGATCCAGTCCTTGCATTCGACCAGCATGCTGGAGAACTGGTTGACGGCTTCCTGCATGATGAATTTCAGCAAAGCGAGGCGGTGGAGGACGTCGGTCTCGATCGATTGCTGATATTTTGCGCGCGTGACCGACTCCTGCAGAATATCGGTGAGCATGCGGCGGAAGGCGCCGTGCTCGGGCGATCCTGCCTGCTTGCGATCACGCTCCTTGCCGCGGGGCGGCTGAAAGTTGACGGTCTGCCGGATCAGATCGAGAAGATATTTTTGGGTGAATTCGATGAATTTGGGGCTCAGGAAGACGTCGTAATGGATGTTATCGATGCCGAGCGCTAGATTTTGGAGCCGAATTTCGGCGGAATAGGGCTCGAGCTTCATCCGCTCGGGATGTGCGAGCGACGGCGCAATGTGCGTTTCAGACATGCAGAGTTATGGCAAGCCTTCACTTTAGCGGATCGAAAAAGTAAGCTGCAATGGGACTCGGCGTAACGGTTAATGGCAAAACGGCGAGAGGGCCTGCGAGCGGTGGACCGTCCACTTGGACATGAAAACGAGGGTGAATAGCGGGGACTGGGGCTTTGGCGGCGGCGGAGCCGACGATCGCATCGCCACTGGGCAAGCCCGCTGGGAGGCGCGGGTTGAGGGCGAGGTCGGGCAGGACGACCTGGGGCCAGTCCCGACGGCATTCCTTACCCCAGCGGCGGCTGCTTCGGATCAGGGGCCGTGTTTGTACTTGGGGCCGGCGGGCCAGCGCTGCTCCCAGCGGGCGGTGAAGGGAGGATTCTGCGCCGCCCACCAGCCGGGCGTCACCGCTCGGGCGAAGGTGGCAAAACGGTCCAAAATTGCGGCCGCAATTGCCGGGATTTTGGGCGCGCTTTGGCCATATGTATACGATTTTGTGCACGCGTTGATGCGTATCTTCCATCCGCGATAATTTACGCGCGATCCGCGTCCAGCCGGAGCGACGCACTACGCCGTATTCGCAACACATTGCCAGGACGCGCATTCGAAAAAGGCAAAGCAGATCCCTCACCGTCGTTCGCCGAAATCAGGCGACCGGGTTCGGAATGACAGCGCATTCCGGATACGTGCCTTGGTTCACAGCACCGGCGCCGGTTTCAGGACACCGCTGGCGCCCACCGGACTTCGAACACTGGAGACGCATACAGCGCGTTTCCGGTAGAATGTCGGGCCATGTCCAATCTAATGAGCGGCAAGACCGCTATTGTGCTGGGAGTGTGGAACAAGTGGAGCATCGCGTACGCGATCGCGGCGGCATTCGCGCGGGAGGGTGCGACGCTGCTGCTGACATATCAAAACGATCGTGCGAAGCCAGCGGTCGAGGAGTTGGGGCGCGAGTTGGGCTGCGCGGCGTTTTATCCCTGCGACGTGCAGAGGCCGGATGATATCGAACGGCTGGCGCAATCGATTCAGAGCGAAGGGCGAAAGCTCGACGTGGTGGTACACAGCCTGGCCGCGGCAAAGCACGAGGAGCTGAATCAGCCGTTCATTGAGACTTCGCGCGAGGGTTTTCAATTCGCGCTGGAGGTAAGCGCGTACTCGCTGGTGGCCGTGGCCAAGGCGCTGGCTCCGTCGATGAAGGATGGTGGAGCGATTATGACGCTGACGTACCTCGGATCGACGCGCGTAATTCCCAATTACAACGTGATGGGCGTGGCCAAGGCGGCGCTCGAAGCGGAGATGCGCTATTTGGCGAGCGAGTTGGGGCCGAGCAAGATTCGCGTCAATGCCATCTCAGCGGGGCCGATCAAAACCATTTCCGCGCGCGGAGTAAAGGATTTGTCGAAGATGCTCGATCTAGTGGCGCAGCACGCGCCTCTACGCCGCAATACGGACACCGCCGAAGTTGCCGATGTCGCCGTTTTCCTCGGAAGCGATTTGGGCCGCGGCGTAACCGGAAACGTGATCTACGTGGATGCTGGATTTCAGATCATGGGCATGTAGACCACCCCAA
>JAGWRH010000069.1 GCA_028876695.1 Acidobacteriota bacterium
GCAGGGGAAACCTAGTGGCCTATCGTCTCACCATTCACGAGGCATTGGAAGGGTTAACGCGGTCGATGCGGCACCCGGCGGAGCTATTCGCAGTCGTGGCATTCAAAGTCCCGCCGCTAAAGCCGCCCAATTCTAAAGGGGGATTTCGCAGGGCTGGAAGCCCTGCCCCCGCACTGATGTGCGGGGCTGGCGCAAATCCGCCGGCAGCTTCCACAACCTCCGCGCACGGAGCGCGGAGGATGGAGCGCTCGGTTCGCAACAAGCACGCAGATGCGGGGTTCAAGGAACCGTCTACGTTGAATTCAAAGGCAAAAGCAGATCCCTCGTCGCTCCGGCGCGCATTTGCGCACCGAAGCTCGCTCGGGATGACAATGCGTTGTGGCTGGCCGAGCGGCGAAATGTGCCGGCGCGACGCAACAAACGCTAATAAATGTCGTATTGCTCCCAGTGGAGGGTTGGATCGGCTTGGATGATGGCGCTCTTTTTCGTCCAGGTCTCAAGTTCCTCGATGAGCGAGGATTCGCGGGTTTTCAGGGCTTTGGCGATTTCCGGGTGAACGCGCAGAGTGATGCTGCCGGAATCGATATCGGGCGCCATTTTGCGCGCTTCCGTCTGGATTTCGTAGCAGAGCGTGGGCACGGACTTGACCATCCCGGAACCGGTGCAATACGGGCATGGCTGGCATAGCGTGCGTTCGAGGGCCTGCTTGGTGCGCTTGCGGGTGATGGCGATCAAGCCAAATTCGTTGAAGCGCAGCATCTTGGAAGGGGCGCGGTCGGAGCGCAAAGCGTCCTCCAGCGCAGACATCACTTTTTCGCGATTGCGGCGGTCTTCCATATCAATGAAGTCGATCACGATGATGCCGCCCAGGTCGCGCAGGCGCATCTGCCGGACGATTTCCTTGGCGGCTTCGAGGTTGGTGCGCACGATCGTGTCTTCGAGGCGCGTCGAGCCCTTGCCGACGAATTTCCCCGTATTGACGTCGATGGCGACGAGCGCCTCGGTATGGTTGATGACGATGTAGCCGCCGGATTTCAGCCAAACTTTCGGGCGCAGGCCTTTCTCGATCTCCTGCTGAATGCCGAACTCCTCGAAGATCGGCGTTTCTTTGCTATAGAGCTTCACGCGGTTCGCCAGGCTCGACTGGAAGCGGCTGATGAACTCGGTGACTTTCAGATAGGCTTCTTCGTTATCAACCCAGATGGCCGTGTAATCGGAATTCATGTGGTCGCGCAGGATGCGTTCCACAAGGTTTAGGTCCCGATGAAGCAGTGACGGAGCCTTGCGCTGCTCGGAGCGCGACTTGATTTCGGACCACGTGTGGGTGAGGAATTCCACGTCCGCGCGAACTTCCTCAGGCGCGGCGGCAGCGGCGGCAGTGCGCACGATGAACCCGCCGGGGGCCGTGCCCTTCGCGTCGTTCACGAGATGGCGCAGGCGAGAACGCTCTTCGGCGGAAGCGATTTTGCGCGAAACGCCGCTGTGGTCGAGCGTGGGCATGTACACGAGATAGCGGCCGGGAAGCGCAACGTGGCTGGTGATGCGCGCGCCCTTTTTGCCGAGCGGCTCTTTGGCGATCTGCACGATAATTTCCTGACCTTGCTTGAGCAGATCGGCAATCAGTTGCGGGCGGCGGTTCTGTGGCCGGTGATGACCATAGTGGCGATGATGCGGGCGCCGGCCACGGTCGCGGTCGCGTCCGCGACGCGCCGGATGCTGCATGCGGGGGCGAAAATCATCGCGCACGCGGGCGGCGAAGGGCTGGCGTTCGGGCTCGGGCTGTGCGGGCTCGTCGCCGATATGTTCCGTCCCGGCATCGGCTGAAAGCGGCTCCATTTCGGGCAGTCCGGACGCAGCTTCATGCTCGATCTCGGCTTGCGCGGCGGCTATTTCTTCGGCCGCGGCATCGGATTCTTCTTCTGTCTCTTCGGAGGCGGTTTCGTCGCCTTCGAGGTCGTAGCCGTTCTCTTCGTTTGCGGCGTCCATTTCCGAATGAGAGGCTTCCTCGTGAGCTTCGATTTCGGCGGCGTCGCCCGGCGCGGCGATATCCGTGCGCAACTGCTCGCGCTCGGCCTGTTCGCTCTGCGCTTCGGCCACATGCTCGGCAATGGCGGCGGCTTCTTCCGGGCTCAGGTCGGGAGCGGCGTTTTCATCCAGCTCCTCGTGCGCTTCATGGGCCGGGTGCGCTTCAGCGGATCCGCCAAATTCCTCGCGAGCGAGTTGAGTTTCTTCGCGCTGCTCGATTTCGCGTTCGGCGGTACCGCCAAACTCTTCGCGCGTGGGTTCCGCGGCAGGCGCGGGTTGCGCGGAGGCGGTGCTGCGCGATTTGGCGATGTTTTCACCGGGCAGCGGCTCGAGTCCTGAGGAGCCCGACGGTTCGGATGCAGGCTGTTCGGCGCGCTCGAAGCGGTCCGGCCGGCGGGGCCGCTCGAAGCGGTCGGGCCGCTCGGGCCGCTGATATCGCTCGTGGCGTGGCCGGCCATAACGTTCGGGGCGTTCCGGACGCTCGTCGCGCTCAGGGCGCTGGTCCTGAGGCCCAGCTGCCTCGTACGACCCGAAGCGAAGCTCGAGACCAGATTCGGACGCGACTGATTCGTCGCGAGCAGGCTGATTTGGTCCGGCGGCCTCGGAAAGAGGCGATTCGGGAATGGCGGGCGGTTCGTCCGGAGGGACGTTAGGCGCGATTTCCTCGGTGGGGGCGTTTGCTGCAACAGCGCCGGGATCGCGGTAGCGTGCGAGCGATTCTCCCGGCAAAATCACCGGAACGTACGGTTCGGCGGGACCGGATTCTTCGCGCGCTGCATGCGAGGCATACTTCGACGGCGGCAATTCGCGGCCGAAGTGGCGGTCGCCGCGCCCTCGACGTCCGAAGCGGCCTCCGCGCCCGCGGCGTCCAAAGTCGCGTCCCTGGCGATGGCCGCCCTCAAATCGGCCGCGGTCTTGCGAACCGGGATGCTGAGAGGATGCGGCCGGCGCGGGAGGCGCAGTCCAGGTGTTGCCAGGCTGAAATTCTTCGCCTTCGAGCCCGGCTGGAGTGGCGGTCGCATGCGCGGCGAGCGATTCCGACGGCAACGCCTCTACGTCGGGTGGTTCAGCGACAGGCGCTACCCCGCCGTTGGTGGGGAACACCTGACCGCCCTCCTCCTGCATTTTTTTGGTCTTGTCTTCGACGGTGGCGACGATGGGCTCGAACTCTTCGACGCCTTCGAGAAAGTCCGAGACGTAGAGAAACGCGTCGCTATCAAGCCCGATATCCACGAAGGCCGACTGCATGCCCGGCAGCACGCGCGTGACGCGGCCTTTGTAGATGCTTCCGACTAGCGCAAATTCTTTTTCGCGTTCGACGTAATACTCACAAAGCTGTCCTTCTTCGAGGATGGCGACCCGCGTCTCGTGCGGATTCGCCGAGATAACCATTTCCTTCGGCATAAAAACTCCCCAAGGGGCAGCGGATTGCGGCGTCACAAAGGGGCGCAGTGCGCGCCCGGTGGACGTTGCGAGAGGCGGCAGTATGCGCCTGCCTCGGGCCGCTCAGGAAAGACCCGTCAAAATTTGCTTTCCCCATCCGGTGCATCCTCATTCGCGATCTGAAGAATTCGAACTCAAACTTGAAAACTCGATACCGTGCGGGCCACGACCGGGCCAGCACGGGAACCTTTCTCCGCCCCAATCGAAGTTCGTCTTGGGGCCCTGCCGCACGCCGGCACGCGCCATCAATTTACGAAGCGCCGCATGCGAACGTTCATTACCAGCCCTAACGACAAAAAAACGAAGGCGATCGATGAGCCGCCATAACTGATCAGCGGCAAAGGAATGCCGGTAACCGGCATATAACCGATGACCATCGAAGTGTTCACCAGAACCTGGAAACCGAGGATCGCCGTCACGCCCATGATTACATACATGCCGGCGCGATCCTTGGCCTTCTGCGCATTATCCACGAGCCGCAAAATCAAGCCCAGGTACAAGAGCAGAACCACGCAGACCCCGATAAAGCCCTGCTCCTCGGCGAGAGCGGCCAGAATGAAGTCCGAATAACGGACAGGCACAAAGCCCAACTGATTCTGGCTGCCTTTGCCGAATCCCTTGCCCCAGAAGCCTCCGGAGCCGACCGCGATCTCCGACTGCAGAATCTGATAACCGGCCCCCCGCGGATTATCCTCGGGATGGAGAAACGTCTGGATGCGCTGCTGCTGGTACGGCTTCATGTAGTGGCGCATGTTCCAGGCGATCGGAACGAGCAGCGCGATAACGAC
>JAGWRH010000070.1 GCA_028876695.1 Acidobacteriota bacterium
ATCGGCGTCCCCCATCTTCAGATACGAAACGTAGGGCTCCACGCCCGCCTGTGCCTGCTTCAATTCGGGCCTGTGCGTGTCCCAGTAGAGCCACGCAGGCGTCTTCGAGTTCTTCGACCAGTAGTCACTCAGCTCTTCCTTCGAGTTGAATCCCTTTTCCTTCGCCTCGCGGGCGACGGTTGGATCGAGCAGCAGCGTGGCTGCGCTGGTGCCGAACGAGAAGAAATGCGTCAGCCAATTGTTGATCAGTTCGTGGTAGGGCATCGCGGGGAACCAGGCGACGTTATTCAGGCTCCAGCCGCTGAAGATGCTCACCACGCTGTCGGTCGGTTTGAAGCCCTTTTGCACATGGAACGGCTTCCAGCCCCCGGGAAGCTTGTTTTCCGTCTCTGCAATGCAGATGTTGTTGTAATTGAGGTTGGACCCCAGTGTGCCCAGGTAGGTGAGTCCGGGGCTCCCACAGCCGCCCAGGTTTTTCGAAAGGATCGTCCATGTCCGGCCAATCACGGCATTGGGCTCGGCGAATGGACCCATCGCCCCGATGCCGTAGTTCATCTTGATCTGGTCGGAGATCGGACCATTCAGCAGCAGCATCCGCGAGAATGACGACGTGGAGCTGAACAGCGCGGGCTGCCCCGTTGAGGCGATCGCCAAAATGGTCGGCAGGTACTCCGGGCGCGCGCCGGCCATCACCGCATTGATCGCCACATGCCTGACCGTAAAGGTCCACGACGGTTGAGCTCCGCGGGCGGCGCTCAACGTGCCCACCACCTCGTCCGGCTTATGGCTCGTGCCCTTGAGCATCGCTTCCACCTTTTCTTCGGTGGGAAGGATGATGGGCATGAAGTCCGTCATGTTGTTGTCGAGGTACAATCGCTGGAGATTGTCCTCGGTGTCAGAGTACGTAGCTGGGCCGGTGTCCGGAGCTACCGAACCGCCTTTGCTTTCTTCGGCCGTCAGCGGCTTAGTGAGCGCGTCTATGATTTCCGGCATCAACGGCTTGTTCGTAACCGGATCGTAGCCCAGCAGGACCTGATACATCTCCGCGTCCGTCTTGTTCGTCATCGGATGCGGCAGGAAGCAGATGCGCTCGCCGGGCATGCCGCGGTTGGCGGCGTTCGATTTTGCTAGATCCTTGAACGCGATGGTGACTAAGGGAGCGGTCGGGAGCCCCATTTTCTCAACTTGTATGCAGTGACCGACGGTCGCTGGAGTGCAGGTGCTTCAATGCCCATACGCCATGATCATGGCGTTGGCATTGGCTCTCATTTCCGCCGTTAGCTTGGGGTCGTCATCGAAATACGACCCGGCTTTCAGCCGGTACACGGTCTTGACGCTCGGCATGTTCTTCGAGAACCAGATCGCGATTTGATTCAGGAAGCGATCGGCTCCGGCGAAGCCGTCTGAGACGAGGTAGATGGTTTTTCCGTCCAGCGTGCTCAGGCGCGGCGCCATCGGAATCAGCTGAATCGCGGGCGGCATGCCCTTGGGATTCAGAGCTTCAATCTTCGCCGGGCCCGCCGCAGACTTTGCTTTCTTCGCAGGTTCAGCAAGCGTTGGAGAAGAACCGGCCAAGATCGCCGGAGAAACGCCGATCAGCGACAGCAGCTTTCTTCGATTAATCTTCATGCCCCAACCTCGCTCATTCCCAAAGCTTGGGCCGCCCAAGTAGTCGGCCGCCGCCCGCTATTATAGCTACATACTTTGACGCTTACTGTACCGCTGGGTTTCATCCTACGGCAATGCAAAAACGTAGATCTCGTTGCTATGCTCCGGGGTGAAGAGCGCAGGCGCTTCGGCGCTCAATTCCGGGACTTTCAGGTTGTATCCGGTCATCACGCAGATGTACTGCTTTCCGTTCACCGCGTAGGTAATCGTGCTGACGGAGACGTTCCCGCCGAGGATGGCCTGCCACAACTGCTTTCCTGTGCGGGCGTCGAAGGCCTTAAATCGACGGCTCATATCTCCATGGAAGATCAGGCCGCCGGCGGTGGCTAAAACGGCGCCATTGCCGGGCGCGCGGCCAATATCGAACTTCATCTGATCGCCGGTCGATAGATTGATCTTCTCCATGCCGGTCAGCCGGTTCGGATCGGTGCCCGGACGCGGAATCACCGCCCATCCACCGCGCGTGCCCGGCCCGGAAAGCGTCAGGTCACGGCAATTGTCCGTGTACGGAACATAGAGCGAATTCGTGTCGGGATCGTACGCGGTCGGCCAATAGCTGCGCGTGTTCCAATAGCAGATCACATGATGATCGCCGGGCTTTTGGAACACGATGTTCCAGTTCAGCGTCGCCTTTCCGGTCCTTCCGTCGATGCTCGACAGGTAAAAATGTTCGGGATCGTCGAATGGAAACGGCGTGGCCCACAGAAATTTCCCATTCGCGCGGTCCAGCACGAAGACTCCGCCGCCTTCGGAAACCATCGCGGCGATTTCGTGCTTCGATCCGCGCGGCACGTCGGGATTGAACCACTTCACCTGCTTGGGATCAGGGTCGTACGCGACGCTCGCCAGCGTCCGCTCGTGCGTGTGGTCCGTATCCCAGTCGTCGCCCGGAAGATGCTGGTAATACCAGATCAATTTCCCGGTGGCTGGATCGATCGCCAGTGTGCAGTTGCTGTACAGATCGGCGGGGGTGGTGCGCGAAGTGCCGTCCGGATTTCCGCCGTGCCGCAGCATACGCTGATCGGGCATGGGATTGGCCACGCCCCAGTACAAAACGTTGCGCGCCGGATCGAAACTGCCCGGCATGCCCCACGTGGAAGCCGTCACGCGGGCCATGTCCGCGCCATTCCATGACGCGTTTCCCGGATCGCCGGGCATCGCCACGGTATGGAAGCGCCAGACTTCCTTTCCGGTCTCGGCGTCGTCCGCTTCGATAAAGCAATTCTCCGCGCCGCCGATGCACGTGCCACCGGATATGACTTTGCCGTCCACGACCAGCGCGCCGGATGTGTTCGCCGTTCCCGGCTTGAATGTTTCCCAGCGCTCTTTGCCGGTCTTGGCATCGATCGCGACCACATATCCGTCCGGCGCGGTGAAATAGACGATATCGTCATAGATCGCGAGCGCCTTGGTGCGCTCCGTGGCGCCCTGCGATTTGTTTTTGTAATCGCGCTTGTATTCCCAGATCAGGTCACCGGTCGTGGCGTCGAGCGCGTCCACGTCGCCGCCCGGCACGATCACGTACAGAACGCCAGCATGCTCGATGGGAATCGTTTCGGTCACTCCGTCCGGCAAACCGCGCGCCCAGGCGAGCGCCAGGTCCTTTACGTTTTTTGTGTTTACCTGTTTCAGCGGACTGTAGCGCTGCGCGTCATACGTGCGGCTGTACATCAGCCAGTCGTCCGGGCTGGGATGGACCAGCATTTCGGTTGTAACGGGCTGATAGTTTTTTACGACACCCGATGGCGGCGGAATCTTGGGAATCAGCATCGCCCCTTCGCTCACGAGCGGCCGCTGCGGGGCGGACTGCGCGTTCGCCGTGCTCCGCGGATTTGCCTCCGCCGCCGGCGGATTCGCCCGTGGGACATCCTGCGCCCGCGCCATGCGTCCGAAGAATACGAGCCCGCTCACAAGCGTTAACACCGCCGCTCCCGTGAGCACTGCCGCAAACAACCGGAATACGCGAAGCGTTCTCTGACGGACTTTCTGCAGAGCCCAGATATCTTGTAGCGCCGCGATGTTCATTCTCTCGGTCCCTTTCCCACCGTTGTCAAAAATCCACACGAAACGTTTGGACGGCCCGCAAAGGCCTGCGGTTCCGCCACTCACGGAGGCGCGGGGTCACTGTGGTGCAACGCGCCATGCGCTTCCAGACGATTTGCGCACAATCATGCGCAAGCCTTCGCGCGTCCGCGAAACCTGGCGCACCATCATGCAACACTTGCCGCGCAGCGGTGTTCTATAATCCAGAGGAGGAGTCCCAGCAACCTCTTTCTGGAGGTCCTACATGCGTAAGGCGCATCTTGTCCCTGTTCTTCTGCTGGTATTCGGGCTTTCCTGCCTGGCTCTCCCTACTCCCGTGTCTGCACAAGTCGCAGTTGGCATCTCCGTGCGGATCGGCCCGCCTGCGCTGCCCGTCTATGCGCAGCCCATCTGCCCCGGTATCGATTACATTTGGGTTCCGGGCTACTGGGCCTGGGGCGGAGACGGCTATTACTGGGTTCCGGGAACTTGGGTGTTGGCTCCCGAGCCCGGATTGTATTGGACTCCTGGCTGGTGGGGCTATGATGAGGACGGCGACGATTATGACTGGCATCCAGGGTATTGGGGGCCGCACGTGGGCTTCTACGGCGGCATTAACTACGGATTCGGGTATTTCGGCGTTGGGTATGTGGGAGGCGAGTGGCGCGATCGTCACTTTTATTACAACCGCGCGGTGACCAACGTGAATGTCACCGTGGTGCGCAACGTGTACGTAAACCGCACCGTGGAGCGCAACGTCTACGTGAACGACCGCGTTAGCTACAACGGCGGTCCTGACGGCGTAAGGGCACGGCCGACTCCGCGAGAGCAGCGCTGGAGCGACGAGCGGCGTTACGGTCCGACGCCGACACAAGAGCAGCACGTCAATCGAGCGCGCGACGATCGCTCGCTGCATTACAACCAAAACCACGGCCGACCGCCGGTCCCGGCAACCCAGCGGCCATCGCAATTTTCGCCGCCGGGCGCCGCGCGTCCGCGAGATAACCGCAACCAAAACGAATATCAACCCCCGGCCAACCAAAATCGATCGCACCAGCAGTATCAGCCTCAGCCGGATAACCGGCGGCCCGAAAACCGCGATTACAATCCGCCGCCACAGGACAATCGGCGGCCTGAAAACCGCAACTACAGTCCGCCGCCACAGGACAATCGGCGGCCTGAAAACCGCGATTACTACCCGCCGCAGGACAACGCGCCGCGCAATCGAGGGCGACAGGGCGGCGAGCCGCGCGGCAATCAAGACCAGGCGCGCCCGCACAACGAGCAGCCCCGCGGAAATCCGGGTGGCGAACGCGACGGCCGCGGCAATGGACGCGACGACGGTCGCGATTAGCCGAGAGGTTTAAGCGCGACTTACAGCCGGAGATTTCAACGCTGTAAATCGGCGCCGATCTGCGTTCCTGCGCGGCGTGGCCCCGCAGCCACGGCGAGTTCTCGCCTGGCACCGCAGCTCCGCGCGACCGACAATGTATGGGGCGCGGTATTGATACGGCCTCTCGGCCGCTGCTCGTTGTTATAATTGCCGCATGAGGATTTTACTGTTCAGCGGCAAAGGCGGCGTAGGCAAGACGAGTTTGGCAGCGGCGACCGGCGTTCGGCTGGCAGAGCTCAATTACCGGACGCTGGTGATGAGCATCGACCCGGCACATAGCCTGGCCGATTGCTTCGACCTAGGGCTTCATCTTTTCGACGAAGCTACTTCCGATCCTTTTCCAATCGGCGACCGGCTCTCGATTTTCGAACTCAACATACAGAAAGAAATTAAGCGGCATTGGCAGCAGATTTCCGCTTACGTCAGCTCGGTTCTGCGCGCCACGGGATTAAGCGGAGTGGAGGCTGAGGAACTGGCCATTTTGCCGGGCATGGAAGAGCTGAGCGCGATGATGTACATCAATCAGTACAGGCGCGAGGAGCGCTACGACGTGATCGTGCTCGATGCCGCGCCAACCGCGGAGTCCATGCGATTCATCAGCATGCCCACGACTCTTGATTGGTACATGAAGCACATATTTCCATTTCAGCGCAACCTGATCAAGGCGGTGCGGCCGATCGCCAACCGAGTGGCTCCGTTTGAGCTGCCGACGGACAGCTATTTCGCCAATATCCGCGATCTCTTCGAAAAGCTGGAAGGCGTTGACGAGCTGATGCAAGATCCGCAGATCACGAGCGTGCGGCTGGTAACCAATCCCGAAAAGATGGTTTTGCGGGAGACGGAGCGAGCGTTCGTATATTTCTCGCTGCACGGGATGACGGTGGATTCGGTAATCGTAAATCGCTTGCTGCCCGCGGAAGTGACCGATGCGTGGTTTGGAGAATGGCATAGCTCGCAACGGAAGGCGCTGCTCGAGGTGGAGGAGTATTTCGCGCCAGTACCGGTGCGCCGAGTGCCCTTGTTTGCACAGGAGGTGCTGGGAAAACAACGGCTGCAAGAGTTGGCGCGCGCGCTGTATCATGACGGCGAGGACCCATCGATGGTGACTCGCACCGAGCGACCGTATACGTTTGCCAAATCGAACGGAATATATGAGATTCATATGAACCTACCCTTCGCGGCAAAGGGCGAGATCGGGCTATTCAAGAAGGGCGATGATTTGGTCGTGGAAATAGGGACTTTGAGGCGGCATATCGGCCTGCCTAGGGCGATGGCCGGCATGCAGCCATCACGGGCCAAATTGCAGGAGAAGGTGCTGACGATTGAGATGAAGGAGGCGACATGACAAGCGAACAGGAGACGGCAGGACGCCCCGGCGACCAGCACGCCGCCGGTAGCTGCATTTGCCACGACGTCCTGGATCAGATCGGAAAGTGCTTTGATGTTTCGCCAACGGTTCGGCAGCACCTGATGAATTCGCGCGTCGAATTCCTCAAAGCGATACGGGCCGTGATCGATCAGCGTATTGAGCGGCTCTCCGCATCCGAAAAGCGTGGTTCCCGGATCACTGTCGAATAGGAACATGCGCGCAACGGGATCGATCGCCCTTGCAGACTGTGGCCTTGGGGGGCAACCGGGCCGGGAGACTGGGAGCATTCTTGCGGGAACCGCGGACCCGCCGAGGCCATGAGCGCCACTGAGCCAGGGGAATTGAATTCGCAGGTGGGAATGCCGAATTACTCGATTCGAGTATCCAACCGAAGACCGCACTGGAGCTTGGGGAACCTGAAAGGTGTGTGACGAATTCCGTCGGCACAGCTCCGTCGCCGCGATTTCGAGGCGCTACGATTGGCTCTCTGGATTTTGTTGCCCAGGCGAACGATGGCGGTTGCTCGCTGCGTACGAGTCGAAACTTGCGGTTGGTTACTCCATTTCCACTCCATTCGGAAAGGAAACTGAATGAGCGCCGAGCGTAACCCGGAATTCTTCTCTGGAAAGGGCATCAAGATCGGAATTATTGGGTGCGGATATGTAGGATTACCTCTGGCATTGCGGTTTTCGGATGTCGGCCAGCACGTGACTGGATTTGACCTCGACAAAACTAAGGTAGAGAAGCTGAATGCCGGGCAGACGTACATCCAGCACATTCCGGCCGAGAAAATTCGCGAGCACGTGCAGGCGAAGCGATTCGACGCCACCACGGACTTCCGCCGGCTTCGAGACATGGATGCCATCCTGATCTGTGTTCCCACGCCGCTCGATGAACGCCGCGAACCGGATCTCACGTACGTGGAACAGACGGCGAAATCGATCGCGCCGAATCTGCAGCGACGGCAGCTCGTCGTGCTAGAAAGCACGACCTATCCCGGAACGACGGAAGAACTCGTGCTGCCCATCCTCGAAGCGGGCGGCCTGAAGTGTCCGGTCTCGGCAGGGATTGGCGCGTCCGAAGTGCAACCGGATTTCTATTTAGCCTTCTCGCCGGAGCGCGAAGATCCTGGAAACAAACAGTACGGCCTGGCGCAGATTCCGAAAGTCGTCGGCGGTGTGAATCCGGCGAGCGGACGCGCTGCCGCGGGGCTGTACGCGCAGATCGTTTCGCGCGTTGTGCCGGTGAGCTCCACACGGGCTGCAGAGATGGTGAAGCTGCTTGAAAACATTTTTCGCTGCGTGAACATCGCGCTGGTGAATGAGCTAAAGCAGCTGAGCTTGCGCATGGGTCTGGATATCTGGGAAGTGATTGACAGCGCTGCGACGAAGCCCTTTGGGTTTATGCCGTTTTATCCGGGTCCGGGCCTGGGCGGGCATTGCATACCCGTCGATCCGTATTACCTGTCGTGGAAGGCACGCGAGTATGATTTCGCGACGCGCTTCATCGAGTTGGCAGGCGAGATCAATACGGAGATGCCGTACCACGTGGTGAACGCGGTAGCCGCCGCGCTCAACCAGCGCGAGAAAAGCATCAAAGGATCCAAGATTCTGGTCCTCGGGGTGGCGTACAAAAAGGATGTGGACGATCTACGGGAATCGCCATCGCTCAAGCTGCTGGAACTACTCGCTGAGAAGGGCGCGGATCTCGATTACAACGACCCATATTTCCCTAAACTTTTCAAAATGCGCCACTACGATTTTTCGGACAAGCGATCGGTGGAGCTCGCGCCGAAAAACGTGGCGAGCTACGATTGCGTGCTAATCGCCACCGATCACTCAGCTTACGATTACAATGCGATCGTTCGCGATGCCAAGCTGGTCGTCGATTCGCGGAACGCCACGCGGCGCGTGAAGGAGCATCGAGAGAAGATCGTGAACTGCTGAAGCTCGTTTGCGGTGGCGGCAGCTGAAAAGTGAGGCCCGAATCCTTTGCGATTTTCTCCGGGCGGAGAGTTTGACCCTACGGGATGGGAACCGTCACCGTGACGGCATTCGAGAAATTGCTCAAAATATTGCTGGCGTCGAGAGATCTCACGGCGTAGACGTAAGTGCTTCCACTTACCACGGTCTTGTCGACGTAGCTCGTCGACGCCACCGCACTCGAATTTAGCTGCGCGAGTGTGCCGATACTGGAACCCCTGAACACAAAATAGCCAGTTACCGCAGTAGTGCTGGGTTGCCAATTGAGCGATACGGAGTGGTTGCCGGTCGATGCGACACCAGCGCCGGAAAGGGTGATCTGTAGGGAGGAATTGGACGCATTGCTCGATATCAGGAGGGTTCCGGTCACGTTGCCAGCCGCTTTCGGTTGGAAACTCACTGATACATTCACCGATTGACCCGGCGCGAGAGTCATATTTGACGGACCACTCGCGTTGAACCCTGCGCCAGACGCCGTTGAACTGGAGATGGTCACGCTCGAACTCCCTGCCACGGTCAGCGTCACGAGGTTAGAAGTTGACGAACCAACGGCGACATTTCCAAAGCTGATCGCGGCGGAGCTAGGCGTGAGTTGAGCTGCGTTAGAAGTGGCACCCGAACCGGCGGCATTCGCGGGAGTTCCGGTCAATCCACATCCCGCCGTTCCCAGTGACATAGCGAGCGCCAGCCCTAAGGCCGCAATTTGTCCAGCGGACATCCTGCGGCTTAACGGCCTGGACGGAAAGCGACTATCGCCCGCCCCATCGAGTGTCGTCATCACGGA
Organism: Acidobacteriota bacterium; assembly: GCA_028876695.1. Lineage (GTDB taxonomy): Bacteria > Acidobacteriota > Terriglobia > Acidiferrales > UBA7541 > Palsa-295. The sequence goes on from JAGWRH010000070.1 coordinate 9,219, forward strand.
CGTATTTTGGGGCGCAGGTCTGTGCAAGAACTACTGTACTTGAGACCAGTTTTGGTACAGGGGTTACACCTGTCCTTCCGTACAGTTATAGAACGGCCCGCTCGGTACAGGACCGGCGAGCCGCTGATAGCAAGCAACGAGCGGCTCAGGCCAAAATTTCTTCGCGCCCGGCGAGCGATTACGGAACGCTAACCATTGACGCGGCCGAGTAGGAACTCTCAACTCCGCTCGAATCGACAGCGGTCACGACGTAGTTGTACGTCGTACCCGCGGCCACGGTTGGATCGGTAAACTGCGTACCCGTGGCGGGAGACGACGAATTGATTTTCGTATACTGGCCGGACTGCGTTCCTCGATATACGTAGTAGCCCGTCACGCCGGTTGAGGTGCTGGCCGCCCAATGAAGCATTACCGTGTGAGATTCGCCAGTGAGCGAAATCGCGCCCGGCGAATTTGTGGCATTACTGGCGATACTCACCGTTCCCGGATTATTTCCCAGGACCGTGGGCGCAAAATTAACTGTCAGAGTGACGCTCTGATTCGGAGACAGAACCAAGCCGGGGGTGATGCCGCTGGCGGTGTAACCTGCCCCGGTGACGTTCACGGTGGAGATGCTGACGCTGGAGTTTCCGGTGCTGGTAA
>JAGWRH010000071.1 GCA_028876695.1 Acidobacteriota bacterium
GCGGTGCTGTCCACCCGTGGGGTCAGGGCTCCAGAGGCAAAATTAGGCTCGCGTTCTACTGAGGAGGGTGGGGGACTATGCCGATTACGATGAAGAATCGCGTGTGGAAATCGTTCGATTGGGCGCTCTGCAAGACGGCCGGCGCGACCTTCGACGCGATTCAGTTCTTCAATAAACACCGGCCGAACCCTTCCTTCACTCCGAAGTGGTCCGAGAAACCGCTGCTGAAGTCCTGGGAGAAGTCGAAACCCACGCTGGGCTGGCCGCGCACCACCGATTCCCTGTGCCCCGATTGCGTGAAGGAAGCGCGCGCCGCGATTATGGACGGCAAAAAAGATTGGACCGATCTCGTTCACGAGAAAGTCGGCGAGATCAAGGCGCAGATCATCGAGCGCGACGGGCAAGTCTGGATGGTGAAGGAATGCCCGCAGCACGGCAAATACGAAGATTTGATGGCCGTTGATTCCAAGTTTTTGGCGTGGGTGGAGAGCCAATTCCCGGGGCGCGACATTCCGGCGCACAACGACGAAAAGCTCCATCGGCATGGGTCGAGCAACGTGCGCCACGGCCGCGGCGCGGTCCTCACGGTGGACCTGACCAATCGCTGCAACATGATGTGCGACCCGTGCTTCATGGACGCAAACCAGGTGGGCTACGTCCACGAGTTGAGCTGGGAGGAGATCACCGAAATTCTGGACAACGCGCTGATGATCAAGCCGCGGCGCCAGATGTCCGTGCAATTCTCCGGCGGCGAGCCGACCATGCATCCGAAGTTCATCGAGGCGGTCGCGTATGCGCGCAAGATCGGCTACAACAGCGTGCAGGCGGCCACCAACGGCATCGAGTTCGCCAAGAGCAAGGAATTTTGCAAACGCGCGTTTGAGGCTGGAATGCGCTACGCGTATTTGCAGTTCGACGGCATCGGCAACGACGCGAATAGCCACCGCCAGGTCGGCAACCTCTTCGACGTAAAGCTCCGCGCCATCGAGAACATGCACGAGGCGGGCATCGAAATCGTGCTGGTGACCACGATTGTCAACAACGTGAACAACGATCAGGTGGGACCGATCGTCAAGTTCGCAATGGAAAATCCGAAGAAGATCGCGTTCGTATCGTTCCAGCCGGTTTCCTTTACCGGGCGCGACGAAGACATCACGCCCGAGCGCCGCATGCGGCAGCGCTACACGCTCTCGCATCTGGCCAGGGACGTCAGCCAGCAGGTCGGCAAAATCGAGCCGACGCGCGACTGGTTCCCGCTGTCGTTTGTCAGCACCTTCGCCACCTTTTCGGATCTTTCGCACGGGCCGGATTCGCAGTGGGGTTCGCTATCGTGCGGCTGCCATCCCAACTGCGGCGTGGGCACGGCCATGATGATCAACAAGGAAACGAAGGAATGGGCGCCGGTATCGCGCTTCCTGGATGCGCAGCAGCTCACCAAGGACGTCAACGCCATCACCGATGCGGCCCGCGGCAAGGGCTTCTCGAATCTGATGATGGCGCTGGCGTTGCTCCGCAACTACAAGCCCTTTGAGGCGCCGCCCAGCCTGAAGCTGAAGGACCTGTGGATGAAGTTCGACAAGACCTGGGCGCTTTCGAAAAATTCGCACAAGAAGTACGGCCGCACCAGCCCGGACCGCACGTATGAAGACGCCATGAAGCGGCGACAGGAAGATCCGTGGAACTTCCTCTTTATCGCCGGCATGTGGTTCCAGGATCTTTTCAATTACGACTTCCGCCGCACGGAGATGTGCATCATTCCATATGCCACGCAGCAGGGCGAAATTTCCTTCTGCGCATACAACACCGGCATCGGCTGGCGGAAGATCATCGAGAACATGTACAAGAACGCGACCGTCGCCGAGTGGTACAAGAGCCACGGCAAACACCAGATCTACGCGAAGGGCAAGAAAGTCGATCTGCAGACTTACGAACATTCGCTGAAGATCGATGAGGAAGACGCGAACCGCGTGCGGCACCTCGAGCATGATATCCCGCTCACCGCCGCGGAAGAGGACCGCATTCGCCGCAAGAAGGCGTTCGAAGAAGCGGCCAAGGTGCGGGCGATTTACGAAGAGCTCGTGCTGAAGCGCGCGAACGATCCGGTGGTGCAGATCGAGTCGATTGATTCGGTGCTGAACGCGGTGCCGGGCGCTCCCGTGCAACGAGTGCAGGTCGAGAATGCGAACGGCAATGGCAATGGGCACAAAGAAGCCGCTGCCGCTCCGAACACCGAAGCCGCGCCCGTCGCCGGCGACTAACGCGCCTAGTTGTCATTCCGAACCCGGTCTCGAAGAATTCGGTCGGGACCCGCGGTGAGGGATCTGGTTTTTCTCAGAACCTGGCGGGATTTACCGACAGCCCCGGCTTCGGCCGGGGCTGTTGTTTTTTGGCGTCGATCACCGTGCGATCAGCGCCCAGATCTCGCGCTATAATAGCGATGGTTTACCGGAGCTTTCCAGATGCCGATCTTTGAATACGTCTGCGACGATTGCGGCGAGCGCTACGAGAAGCTCGTGATGAGCAAGAGCACGAAAATTGCGTGCCCGAAGTGCGAGAGCTCGAAGCGCACCATTCAGCTCTCGGTATTCGCGGCGCCGGCGAACGGCGCGAAGGCATCGAACGGCTCATCTTCGGAACCGAGCTCGGGCGGCGGATGCTGCGGCGGCTCTTGCGGCTGCCACAACTAACGCTGGATCGCTGTGGCCGCTAATCATCCGCCGATCTTCACGCCGGAAGTGTTCCGCTTCTTTCGCGAGTTAGCCCGCAACAATAATACGCGCTGGATGGACGAGAATCGCGACCGCTATCGCGCCGTGGTTATCGCACCGTTCCGCGACTTGCTCGACCGGCTCACGCCCGCGGCGCTCAAGTTGAATTCCCGGTTCGTGGTCGGCGGCCGGGTGGGCGAGAATTTTTCGCGCATCAATCGCGACATCCGGTTCGCGGCGGACAAATCGCCCTATCGGCCGCAGATGTACCTTTATTTCTCGGAAGCAGCCGGAGGCGCGCAGCTCTACGTGGGAATTTCCGCGGAAGCGGTGACGTGTGGATTCCGCGCCTATCGCGAAAGCAAGGCGTCGCCGCTCGCGACAATCGGCCGCGAACGCGGACAGCGGCACCCGGAATACATTCAGGAGCTGCGGCACAAGCTGGGCGGAACATTCGAATCCTACTGGTACAAAACCGAAAAGGGCGAATGGACCAAACGGTCCGGGTGGCCGCTCACGCCCGAAGACTGGAAGAGGCTGCAGGGCTGGATTGTACGACGCAAGGTTCCGCGCGCGGCGGCCACGCGGCCCGCGTTTACGCGTGAAGTCGAGAAGATCTTTCGCGAGGTGTATCCGATCTACCGGTTCGCCGCCGCGCCGGACTGGAATTTCCGCCGCTAAAGTAGTAAGAAGTGCGGCATGCGAAACCGCGAAATTATTGGAGTGGCGCCAGTACTGTTCTGCATGTTCCTGGTGAGCGCGGCCTTTTCCGCAAGCCGTGCACAAAGCATTTTCCCCGACGCGAGCGCCTACGACACGTCAGTTTGCGATCGCACTTGCCTGTACGGCTTCGTCGATCGATATCTGCTCGCGCTGGCCGATAAAGATCCATCGGCGCTGCCGTGGGCGAAGACGGTCCGCTTTACCGAAAACAACGTATCGCTGCGGGTTGGCGACGGGTTATGGGGCACGATCAGCGGCATGGGACCCGAGGATTTGCGCGCGGCCGATCCCGAACACGGCCAGGTGGCCTATTTTGGCGTCGTGGACGAGCAGGGCAATCCCGCGTATTTCGCCATGCGCATGAAAATCGTGGATCGCAAAATCGCGGAAGTCGAAACGCTCGTCGATCGGAAGGGAAATGGCCCCGGGCCTTTCGGCGATCCCGCGAAAATGAGCGAGCTGCCCATTACGAAGGAGTTTGTTCCGGCGTCGCAGCGCACGGCGCGCGAGAAAATGATCGCGCTCGCCGATGGGTACGACAATACGCTGCAGCTCAACGACGGCCACGTCTTTACCGTTTTTGATCCGGCCTGCAGCCGCCGCGAAAACGGCGTTTGGACCGCGAGCGATCCTCATCCCGATCTAAAATCGGATTCATTGCTCGCCGTCGCCGGCCGGCTCACGTGCGAGCAGGGTTTCAAGCTCGGCAATTACCGCTGGGACGATCGCCTGCGCGCGCGGCGCTTTCCGCTGGTGGATGAACAGAAAGGGCTCGTGCTCGCCGCGGGATTCATCGATCATTCCGGGCGGCTGCGGAAATACACGACCACGGATGGCGTGGTGCATGATTCGCCGATGAAATCGCCGCATTCGTTCTGCCTGCTGGAGATGTTTAAAATCGCCGACGGCAAGATTCGCCACGCCGAGGCCATTTTCATCACCGTGCCGTACAACATGCCGTCGCCGTGGTTCGAAGGCTCCGATCGGTAGCCTGCAAGCGGCTGAAGGGGGAAAGCAGGAATGGTGGACTTTTCGAATCAACCGACGATGAAAGGCTTTTTCGCGCCCACGCGATTTGAGGCGGATGTGTACGACTGCGAAGTGATCGGCAAAGTGCCCGCGGATCTGGATGGCGCGTTCGTGCGTCTCGGCGGCGACTGGCTCTATCCGCCGAAGTTCGAGGATGATTCTCCCTTCAGCGTGGACGGCTATATCAACATGTTTCGCTTCAAGAACGGCATCGTCGATTACAAAGGCCGCTGGGTGAGGACGCCGCGCTACAAAGCCGATCTCGCCGCACATAAGCAGCTCTTTGGAAAATACCGCAATCCGCTCACGGACGACCCCAGCGTGAAGGGCCTCGACAGAACCGTGCAGAACACGACGCCGCTCGCGTTCGCCGGCAAGCTCTTCACGCTCAAGGAAGACAGCCTGCCTTACGAAATCGACTGCAACACGCTCGAAACCGTCGGCCCATGGAATTTTCACGGGAAATACCGCAGCCTCACGTTCACCGCGCATCCGAAGGTCGATCCTGAAACGGGCGAGATGATCTGCTACGGCTACGAAGCCGAAGGCCTGGAGACCAACGCCGTATTTCTCTACACCATCGATAAACGGGGCCATGTGACCCGCGAAGTGCGGTTCAAGGTGCCCTACATCAGCATGGTTCACGATATCGGCCTGACCGAAAAGCACGTCGTTATCCCGGTCTTCGGTTTCGTCACCAGCATGGAGCGGCTGAAAGAAGGAAAAGTTCACTGGGGCTGGGATAGCACGAAGCCCGCATACGTTGGAATCATTCCGCGTGACGGCGAAGCCAAGGACGTTCGCTGGTTCAAGGGGCCCGAGCGCGCCACGGTGCACACGCTCAACGCCCGCACCGAAGGCGACACGGTGATCCTCGAAGCGCCGATCTTCGATTCCAATCCGTTTCCGTTTTTCCCATCGGTTGATGGTTCGGCATGGGACGCGTCGAAGGCGCGCGCCTACATCCGCCGCAATACATTCAACCTGAATTCCAAGGACGACGGTTTCACAGAGGAAAAGCTTTTCGAAATGAACGTGAGCGACCTGGGCCGCGTGGACGATCGCTATCTCACACATCCTTACCGCTATGCCTACACGGCCTATGCCGATCGCGAGCGCAAGTTCGACCAATGGCGCGCCGGAAATCTGCAAGGGCGCGTGAACAATTGCTACGGCCGATTCGATCTCGCCACCGGCAAAATGAACTCCTATTTCGCCGGCGATACGCATAGCTTGCAGGAAGTTTGTTTTGTCCCGCGGCCGAATAGCACGGCCGAAGGCGACGGCTACATCATGGGCGTGGCCTCGAATTTCGCGGAAATGCGCTCCGAACTGATCATCGCCGACGCGCAGAATCTCGAAGCTGGCGACATCGCGCGCGTCATTCTTCCGTTCCGCTCCACTGCGCAGGTTCATGGCCGCTGGTTCAATGCCGGCCAGCTTCCATTCGCGTGAGCGCGCCGATGAACCGGACGCCACCCGCGGCTTCCGCCTTCGCCCTCAGCCGGCGGGCGTTCGCGAGAAGCCTCGCCTTCGCGGGAGCGGCTCTCGCGCTGGTCCCCTCCGCGTTTCACGCCACTAGTATCGGCGGCCGCCGCCCGGCAACGCGCCTGCGCGGGCCCGTCGTTTCGTTCCATATGGACAGGCTATTCGTCGATCATACGGGAGCGGCAACTCCGTACGTCTCCCCGGCCGGCATGCGTTCCGCAGAGCCGCTCGCCCATTTGAGCGAAGAAGCCTTTCGCCGCGCACAGCCGTACGTCTGAGAGTGGTTTTGAGCGTGCGGCTCCCCGCGAGGCGCTCGCGAAGCGCGTATAATCCTCGCATGGCCATCAGCAGAGCGCAGGCGCGGTCGGAACACTTCGCGAACATGGGACCGGGACACGACCAATTCACCGAGACGATCTACGGCGTGATCTGCGCAGCCTGCCACAACTACATCCTGATCGACCATACCAATGATCCGCCCGCGTGCCGCGAACACGAAACGTGCCGCCAAGCGTACTCGAAGTCGTAGCGCTCGCAGGCGTCGGTCGCGGGCCGTCTCTCGTGAGGGGCACGTGAGTCGAGTTAATACTGATGGCGTTAAAATGAGAGCCACGGCATTACGCCGAGGATTTTAGTCGTATGGCCGCCGGACAATGCGACACGGTTCCCAAACGCCGCATCTACTGTGATCCTGAAGCTCCGCCAATCGCAGGTGCCTCAATGCCGTCCGCCCGCCTTACGAGTTCAATAACTACAAACTACGCGACGTCTCGCTCGCGGCGAGCGGCGATCCTTTCTCCCGTTATTTGTGCGGCGATGGTTCTTTCATTCTGCGCGGCCAGCGCAATGGCGCAGGAGAAAAATCCGCCGTCCGCCGCTTCGCCGTCCGCGCAAACGGCACCGGCGCCGAAAGTAATCTGCGAAGATCCGCAATCCATCGTGACAGAGCCGCAGCCGCAGGCGTCCCAAACGCAATCCGCGGCGCGGCAATTGCCGGCGCAATCGCAGTTGGCAGCGCCGCCGCAAACCATCCCGCTCGCGGTTGCAAACGGCACTCCCATTCAGGTGATCCTCGATAAGGACGTGCGCATCCACAAGGCCGGCCAGCCGATCAAAGGGCGCGTCGCCGAAGCAATCTACGCGTTCGATAAGCTGGCGATTCCGGCGAACTCGCAAGTCCTCGGCAAAATCACGCGAATCGAGCGCGTTTCGAGGGGCCATCGCGCCGAAGCCGCGCTCAACGCCGATTTCACGCCCGCGCACAAGGTGGACCTCGAATTCACCGAGCTGGTTCTGCCCGATGGACGCCGCATTCCCATCCAGACGAAAGTCATGCCCGGCTCCGGCGAGGTGATTCAGTTCGTTTCCGCCACGGGCGATCAAGGGAACGGAATCGCAGGCGTTATCTCCAAAAGGAAGAAGGAAGCCGAAAATCAGGCGCGCCAGCAGTGGGACGAAGCCATGCGCGAGATGAAATCGCCCGGCAAACTCCATCGCATCGAGCGCTACGCTTTTGGGGATCTTCCGATCCATCCACAGTACATCAACGCGGGCACCGTCTATTTCGCGGAGCTCCAGAGTCCGCTCGATTTTGGCAGCGAGCCGCTGACGCCGGAGCTCGCCCAATCGATCGCTCATCCGAAATTGCCGGACGGCAGCGTGGTTGAAGCGCGCCTGCTGACGCCCTTGAACTCCGCCACGGCGCCTTGGGGCGATCCGGTGACGGCTATGGTTACCAGGCCGCTGTTTGACGGCTCGCGGCTGATCGTTCCCGAAGGCAGCATGCTGAAGGGATCCGTACTGCAAGTTCGACCGGCTTTGGGCATGGCGCGAAACGGCCAGCTTCGCCCCGTGTTTCACGAACTCGCTCTGCCCGATGGCCTCGAACAAAAAGTGGAAGCCAGCCTGGCCCGTGTTGAGGCCGGCAAAGCGCAGGGTCTGCACCTCGATGCCGAAGGCGGCGCGCAGGCGACGGCGCCAAAGCACCGCTTCCTCGATACCGGCATTGCCGTTTCACTCGCGGCCGCGTCTCAGGGAGATGATCTGATCAACGCTGGCGAAGGCGGCGCGGGCGGCTTCCGCCTGGTTGGACTCGCCATTGGCATCGCCGCGCGCTCGCAGCCCCTTGGAATGGCCATGGGAGCGTTCGGCGCCAGCCGCTCGATCTATACGCATTTCTTTGCGACTGGCCGCAATGTGGTCCTGCCGAAGTACACGGCTATGGACATCACCATCGGCACGCGCCAACCCCCCGCTTCCGCCGCCTCCGCTGCCGCGCCCGTTTCCTCCGACCCTGCGCCGCCCGCGCATTAAATTCCGCGGCATTGGCTTGACTCCCAATCCGTTTCGCCATAGCTTTGGGCTACTTTTCCCCTGGGGAACGCCAATTCAAAGGAGACCACATGGGCAAGATCAATTGGGGCCGTGTGATTCTTGGCGGTATTGTGGCGGGAGTCGTCATCGATTTGGTGGCCTACGTCGTGAACAGCTACGTTTGGGCACAGCAGAACGACGCGATGATGCGGAGGCTCAACATTCAGCTTCGCCCCCACGCCATTCCCGTTTTTCTTCTTGAAGGATTGCTCCTGGGCATCGCGGCGGTTTGGGCGTACTCCGTCGCCCGGCCGCGATACGGCGCGGGCCCAAAAACAGCGGTAATCACGGCGTTAGGCGTTTGGTTCATCGGATCGTTTCTGCCCACTGTCGATAACTGGGCGATTGGCATCGTTCACTCCAGAATGGCTTGCGCGGGTACGCTGGTGGACTTAGTTACCCTCATCGTTGCCAGCCTGATCGGCGCTTCGCTCTACAAGGAAGCAGGGGGCGCAACGCCGGGTGTCGCTGCGAGATAAAAAAATAAAAAAGAGGACCCGGAGCGATTCGGCTCGGGGTCCTCAACCTCACCCGCGCGATCCGAAACTGCAAGTCCGCGCACTCCTCGGCACTGGCGCGTTTTCACGCGGCTTTTTTCAAAGCCGGCTTGATCTCAATGCGGCGGGGCAGAGCTGCCGCCGCGAGCGGCGCCGTGATTTCCAGCACGCCGTTATTGAACTCGGCGGTCAGCTTTTCCGCGTCCACGCCTTCGGGAAGAGTCAGCATCCTTTGAAATGCGCCGTAGGTGAATTCGCGCTGATGATACGTCAGTTCCTTCTTCGTCTCGATCTTCTTCCGTTCGCCGGAAATGGTCAGGACATTGCCCTGCAATTCGATCTTTACTTCCTTCGGGTCGATTCCCGGCACCGCGACGTGAAGATAAAACTTTTTCGCCTCGGTGTCGGTCCACGCTCCCACGGGCGGCGCAAACAGCTCTTCGTAAGTCTGCGTCCCCGGAGTCGCCGTCGCGCCGATCATCCGGTTAAAAATCTCATCAAAGTCACGACGAAAATCAAACAGGTCCCGGTAAAACCTTTTTGGTTCGAACAGGCCTAGCATAGAACCTCCTTCTGGGGCGCCGCCGAAACCCGGGCAGGATAGACGGGCTTTGGCTCCGCGAAATGTCTTGCCTGCGTTCGAGCCTGCATCCCGCCGTTTCCTCTGTCGCGGGTCTCGGCAGCCATCCCCCAGGACTCGTTGCGGCCCTGCCGCGTTCACGCGTCCTGTTCATCCAAGCTCCTTCTACGCCCGCAGCGCACACTCGCGCCGTGATTCTTATCACGCCGCTGTGCAATCGAATTTGTCGCCCAGATCTCCGCGTTTGTATTCGCGAAGCTCAGCCGCGCCCGCGTCATTCGCTTCGATTGACCGCAGCTGCGCCGCATCTTAAGCTGGCGCTCTGCGATTCTCGATTTCTCACGGAGGGAGCCTGATGGATCAGGAGCAGGAAACTCGCGAGTACCTTAAAAAATATCTGGATTGGCGCGAGGCGCATGCCGATCTGAAATCGGCGCTCCGGGATTTTCCGGAAAGTCTCCGCGGCAAGCGGCCCGCGGGCGTGCCCTACTCCGCTTGGGAATTGCTGGAGCACATGCGCATCGCTACCCATGACATCCTGGAATTTTCGCGCGACGCGAAATACAAATCGCCGGACTGGCCCTCGGGCTATTGGCCCGAAAAGCCGGAACCGCCGGGCGCCGCCGCTTGGGATAAAAGCGTGAAGGCGCTCGAACACGATCTCGACGAAATGCGCAAGCTCGTCTCTCATGCGAAAACCGATCTCCATGCCAAGATTCCGCACGGCTCAGGCCAGACCGTTTTTCGCGAGGCTCTGCTGATCGCCGACCACAACGCCTATCATCTTGGCCAGTTCGTACTCCTCCGGCGCCTGCTCGGTTGCTGGCCGGACCGCTGATTCGCGGTTTCCTCTCCGCGCGCGAACGTGGCATCCTATCAACGGAGTTGAATTCGATGCCGAAAGCAGAAGGAAATGACACGGGAACAGGCCGTCGCTGAAGCCGCATCGTTGCAGGAAATTCGCCAGCGCATCTGGGATGCGTTCCGCCGTTGGGGATATTTGCAGGCGGATCTCGATCCGCTTGGCGATCTGGCCCCCAGTCCGGTGCCGGAGCTAGAAATTTCCGGCGCCGATGCCGAGGCCGCGCGTCGTGTGTATTGCGGAACGATCGGCGCCGAATTCATGCACCTGCCGGATCGCGCGCGCCGGCTATGGGTGCAGGAGCGGATGGAGTCGGAAACGGACGCGGCGGAGCCGGATCGCGCGCGCATCCTGAATTTGCTGGTGCGCGCTGAGGTCTTCGAGCACGTTTTGCAAACGCGCTATCTGGGCACGAAGCGTTATTCGCTTGAAGGTGAAGCGGCACTGCTCCCTTTGCTCGATTCTATTTTGAGGGCAGCGGCGGACCAGGGCGCCGAAACGGGCATGCTAGCCATGAGCCATCGCGGCCGGCTCAACGTGATGGTCCATATCGTCGGCCGGGCGGCCGCTGAGGTTTTCGCGCGATTTGAAGACGTCGATCCACGCAGTGTGCTCGGCAGCGGAGACGTGAAATACCATTTGGGCGCAACTGGCGTCTTCCACGCCGCGGGCGGGCGTGAGGTGCAAATTCACCTGGTTTCGAATCCGAGCCATTTGGAAGCCGTCGATCCGGTGATCATGGGCCGAACCCGCGCGAAGCAAATCCGCCGCGGCGAGCGCGGCCGCTCCGAGGTGCTCGCCATCACCATGCACGGCGATGCCGCCTTCGCGGGGCAGGGAATTTGCGCCGAAACTCTGAATATGACCGACCTCCCGGGCTACACGGTCGGCGGCGGCATCAACATCATCGTTAATAATCTGATCGGATTCACCACGCCGCCCCGCGAGGGCGTTTCTTCGCGTTTTTCTTCCGATCTGGCCAAGCGCATTCCCGTTCCCATATTCCACGTAAATGCCGAGGATCCCGAAGCGGTGGTACGGGTGGGGCGCATCGCGCTCGATTACCGCTACACCTTTGGCACGTCCGCGGTGATCGACCTGATCGGCTATCGCCGCCACGGCCACAGCGAGGTGGATGATCCCACCATCACGCAGCCCTTGCGCTATCGCAAAATCGAGGCGCATCCTCCGCTCTGGAAGATGTATGCGGAAAAAACTGGGGCCGATGGCGAGCCCATCGTCAAGCGTGTCCACGAAGAACTGGATGCCGCGCAACGCGAAGCGCGCGAAATCGAAGAGCGTCCTCCAATGCGCCGCCTGCCGCGCTATTGGAATCACTACCGCGGCGGCTATTACGATCCCTCATTCGAAATGGATACGGCTATCTCCGCGGAGACGCTTGCGGCCATCGGCCAGTCGCTCGTGAATTACCCCGCTGGATTTCACATCCATCCAAAAGTGAAAAAGCTTCTCGAACAGCGCGCCGATATGGCGGCAGGAAAGCGCCCGCTCGATTACGGCATGACCGAAGCGCTGGCGTTCGGTTCGCTGTTGCAGCAAGGCGTGCCGGTGCGCTTATCCGGGCAGGATAGCCGCCGCGGAACATTCAACCAGCGCCATGCAGCGCTCATCGATATCGAATCGGAAGAAGAATACGTCGCGCTGCAGCATCTCTCGCCCGATCAAGCGTGGTGCGAGATTTATAACTCACCACTTTCGGAAGCGGCTGTGCTCGGGTACGAATATGGTTTCAGCCGCGACTATCCCGAAGCGCTGGTGCTGTGGGAAGCGCAGTTCGGCGATTTCGCCAACGGCGCGCAGGTCATCATCGACCAGTTCATCGCCGCGAGCGAAGACAAGTGGAAGCTGCTCTCCGGCATCGTGATGCTTTTGCCGCATGCCTACGAAGGCCAGGGGCCGGAGCATTCCAGCGCGCGCATCGAGCGTTTTCTCGAGCTCGCCGCGCGCGATAGCATCCAGATTTGCCAGCCTTCCACGGCCGCGCAGTATTTTCATTTGCTGCGCCGCCAGGCGCTGCGCGCATGGCGCAAGCCGCTGATTGTCGCCACGCCGAAAGGCATGCTGCGGAATCCCGCGGCATCTTCTCCCATCGCGGCGCTGGCCCGCGGGCGCTTTCAAACCGTCATCCCCGACGAAGGCGGCGGCTCCGCCGACCGCGTGTTGATTGGCACGGGGAAAATCGGCCATGAGCTGCGGGCCGAACGCAAGCGGCGCGGCGAAACTTCTCCCGCCATCGTGATGCTCGAGCAAATGTATCCGTTTCCGCATGCGGAGCTGTCCGCGGAAATGGACCGTCACGCGCACGCGCGGGAATTCGTATGGATCCAGGAAGAGCCGGGGAACATGGGCGCTCGGAGTTTCGTAATGCCGGAAATAGAGCGGCTGGCGCGCGGCCGCGCGGTGCTTTCGGTGAATCGATCCGAAAGCTCCAGCCCCGCAACTGGCTCGACTCGCGCGCACGAAATGGAACAGAAGACACTGCTCGCGCTCGCTTTTCGCGACAGCGAAACGGAAACGAACGGCTAGCCGTTCGTTGGTGCGCCCGGTGCGGCGGCCGCCAACGAAACGGTAAGCCGTATGCGGGGCCAAGAGCTTTGCAGTCCGGGAGGGACGGCTAAATCAGCCCGCCTTCAGGAGTTCTAGTACCTTCGTAACATTGACCGTCCCGTTTGCGACCGCTAAATTTGCCCAGACAATACGACGAGGCTCGCAAGAGCCAGGGTGGCCAAGAGTAAATGTAGGGTCGTGTACTCTTTAGACACGCGCACTCTACTTTTCGCTTGGCACGGCACCTGATCGCGCGTACCTTCTCGGCGGGGTAGTATCCTTCCGAGAGGGGACGTCCATGAATAAGTGGATCGCGATCGTGGTGCTCGACCTGATGGTTTTGACGGCTGCGGTTGGTTTGAAGACGCTTGCGACAAGCGCTCAAACGAACAAGGTTAGCACGCCGTCGGCAAAGATCATCGGTGGCCCTGTACCGTGGTAATTAAGTTAACGATCTAGCGGCTGAATCGAGCCGCAAGTCGTTCGGGCCTCGCGAGGAAGGTCGGATGCAGGGCCCGGTTAGCTACGCAATTTGGATGTTCGTGCTCCTTGCGGAGTGCTTCTTCGTTGTGTGCGCGCTGTACAGGCGCGAGTTCCTTCGTAATCTCACCTTAAGCTCGTACATGCTGCTTTGCCTGGTAGGCAATGTCGGCGTGTACGTCTGCAGTCGCGCCTACGGCATTCACTCGGCGGAATATTTCTACTCGTACTATTCATCCGACATTCTGCTGTCCGTGCTGATGTACTTCGTTATTGCCGGGCTATTCAGTCAGGTGTTCGCGGGAACGCAATTTTCGCGGTACGTGCGCGGTGCTTCGCTGATTCTGCTGGGCGCGACGGCGCTGTTTGCATTCATCTCGTCCTATTCCGCGGGGCAAAAAATAAGCACGCAGTTCGCGGTTGAGCTGGAGCAGGACCTGAACTTCGTTGGCGTCGTGCTCATGTATGTCTTGTGGGGCGCCGTGACGAAGCTTCGGGAAAGCCGGTTGCGACTGGTCCAGGTGATACTGGCTCTCGGAGTTTACTGCAGCGCTGTCGCGGCCACCTATGCATTGCGGAACCTCTTCCCGAACCTGGAATTCAGCATGCTGGCCTGGCTGCCGCCCATCACGGCTCTTTGGTTGCCGGTGGCCTGGTCGTACACATTCATGCGTGTCCCAGAAAGTGCGCGCTTCGCGCCGGGACATTTGCTGGCGGCGCCCCAATGATCCCAGCGCTCATTTGCGTCGCATCCGTGGCTGCGTTCGTGCAGTTCCTGGTGTCCTATTGCCGCTCAGCGATCGCCGCGTTTCGCCGGACGGAGGTTTCGCCTCGCGTTCGTGAAGTGGCGGGAATGGGCAATCGTGGACTGGCCGCGGATGACTTTGCTCGATTCCTGCAGCTCCTGCACCTGTGCCCCGAACACAATGCGGATCAATTGAAGATTCGCGCGGTGAAGACGTATTACGCGCTCCTTCGCGTGCTGGAGTTCGTATCTCGCGCGTTCGTGCCTGGCGTAGCCGCGTGGGCTGGGCGGGAGCGCCTGGATTGTTCGCATTTCGCCGCGGTCGCGCTCGACCGCCGTATGGAATTCAGCCGCGATCTCTTCAGTCGTCAAGCCGGCATTCTTTAAGCTTCGCCTGCACCCCGTCGCAATTTCGGCGTATTCCGGCTTGTGTCTCGCCATCGCAAACCGCGTTATTCGCTGCTCATCGGCACAAGCGAAAGCTCGCTTCGTTGCCCACGCCCCTGCTACCATCCGTGGAAGCGGAAGCTACCAGCCAGACCCCACGTCATGAAAACGCTCGAAGATCGCGTGCTCGACTACATCGAGGAGATGAGGCTGCTCACGCCGGGTGACCGGGTTGGCGTGGCCGTATCGGCCGGCGCGGACTCGGTGGCGCTCTTGCGGATTCTCCATGGCGCGCGTCAGAAACTCGGCGTAGCGCTGCTGGTGGCGCATTTCGACCACTGCCTGCGGGGAGCGGAATCGGAAGCCGACGCTCGATTCGTGGCCGATTTGGCGCGGCGGTTTGGGTTGCGCTTCATCATCGACCGTGAGGATGTCTCCGCCGCAGCGAAGAAGAACAAGTGGAATTTGGAAGACGCCGCGCGGCGGCTACGATACGCGTTTTTCGAGCGGCTGGCGCGCGAAGGGCAGGCGAACCGCATCGCCGTAGCGCACACCGCGGACGACCAGGCCGAAACGGTGTTGGGGCACCTCATTCGCGGGACCGGTCCGACCGGGCTCGCGGGCATTTATCCGGTCGCCGGAAGCGTGGTGCGGCCGCTGCTGTGCATCCGGCGGCGCGAGTTGCGGGAATATCTGCGAACGCAGGGCGAATCGTGGCGCGAGGATTCGACCAATCTCGACGAGGGGAGGCTGAGGGCGCGCGTACGGTCGCGGTTGGTGCCGGCACTGGAGCGGGAGTTTTCACCCCAAATTGTCGAACGGCTATCGGAGCTCGCCCGGCTATCGCGCGAAGAGCAGAGCTTCTGGAATGCAATCGTCGAGGACCGGTTTCGTGCTCTCGTGCAAAGCGGGGAAGCGTGCCGCTCGATTCGCGCGGCCGACCTGACGCATCCGATGCACCTGCCTGCCTCCGAAAACACCCGCGCGCCGGCGGAGGGCAGGCAGCCAACCCCATTGCGGGCTGTGACGGAGCGCCTGATCCGGCGGATTTACGCGGACCTGCGTGGCTCGCGGCAAGGGCTTACGGCGCGGCACGTAGAGCAGGTAATTCGGCTGGCGGAGGTATCGGGCGGCGGCCGTCAAGTTGAGCTGCCTGGCGGAGTCCTCGTCGAGAAGAGCTTCGGGGATCTGCGATTTGCGCTCGCGGATGCCGGCGCAAGGCGCGCTGGGGAGCGCTCGGATTCCACGCCATATGCCTCATATGCCTACCCAGTTGCGCTTTCGGAGCGCGGCTGTGCCACGATTGAGGTGCCGGAACTGCATGCGCGCTTCCGCCTGAAAGTGATTGACTGGACGTGCCTGGAGCGCGAGACTAGAGGAGGATGCGGGGTTCTCGACGCGGCCCTGCTTCGAATGCCACTGATTCTACGAAACTGGCGGCCCGGCGACGCCTATCGCCCTCGGGGACGTCGCCAAATCCATAAGCTCAAGCACATGTTCGCCGAGGGGCGCATTCCGGTCCGAGATCGGGCTGGATGGCCGATTTTGGAGAGTGCCGGGCGGGTGGCATGGGCCCGAGGCATGGCTCCGGCGGCGGAGTTCTGCGCGGGAGATGGCACGGCCGCCGCATTGGTGATCGAAGAAGAGCGTCTGTAAGCTTCAGGGGCATTTTCGGCCCCGCTATTTCGCCCGCGGTTCGAGCGGCTTTTGCGGGCAGCCCGGAAGGTTTCGGGGTGAGGTAAAACGTGAACTCAACAGTTCGTACGGTCTTATTTTGGGTTTTGATGATCGCGCTGGCGGTCGTCCTGTGGCAGATGGCCTCGAAGGGGGGGCCGGCCGAGCACGAGGACCAGCCCAGCTATAGCGCATTTATCTCGAAGGTGGGCAGCGGCAACGTCAAGGATGTGACGATCTATCTTTCGCAGAACAGCGCGGAAATCCAGGGGGAGTACAGCAACGGGACGAAGTTTCAGCACGTGACGGTAGCCAATACCGCGATCCCCGACGTCACCAAAGTTCTGTCGGACAAAGGCGTTGCGTATAACTACAAGGAAGTGAAAAACGCCGACTGGCTTTCGCTGGCCATCAACAGCTTGCCTTTCATTCTGCTCATCGCCATCTGGATCTTCTTCATGCGGCAGATGCAGGCCGGCGGCAATAAAGCGTTGAGTTTCGGCAAATCGCGCGCGCGCCTGCTGACCGCGCAGCAGAAGAAAGCCACGTTCAAAGACGTGGCGGGTATCGACGAGGCCAAGGAAGAGCTGTACGAGATCATCGACTTCTTGAAGGATCCGCAGAAATTCCAGAAGCTTGGCGGGCGCATTCCCAAAGGCGTCCTGCTGGTCGGGCCTCCGGGAACGGGCAAGACTTTGCTCGCTCGCGCGATCGCCGGCGAAGCGAACGTGCCATTCTTCTCGATCTCCGGCTCGGACTTCGTGGAGATGTTCGTAGGCGTGGGCGCGAGCCGCGTGCGCGATCTCTTCGAACAAGGCAAGAAGAACGCACCTTGCATTATTTTCATCGATGAAATCGACGCCGTTGGCCGTCACCGCGGCGCCGGCTTGGGCGGCGGTCACGACGAACGCGAGCAGACGCTGAATGCTTTGCTGGTGGAGATGGACGGCTTCGAGTCAAACGAGGGAGTAATTCTGATTGCAGCCA
>JAGWRH010000072.1 GCA_028876695.1 Acidobacteriota bacterium
CGGCCAATTGCTGCGCAAGAAAAGCCACACCTTTTGCCCTGCGCTCGGTGGATGAACGAACCCTTTGTCCCATCCCGCCACTGCCGTCAATCCCGCGCGGAATCCCAGCGGCGTTGTCGTCCGTATATCGACGGCATTCCCCTGGACGCTCACCTCCGCCTGCTGTTCTCGTGACCCGTAAACGCCCGTGTACGCCGTCGCGTGCAGCCCCGTCGTGCCCGCCGGCAACTCGATGTGCGCCGACGCTGCGTTGATCGGCTCCTCCCATTCGTCGCCGGTCACATTCCAATACAGCTCGTCGTGATCGGGAAAAAAGCGCACCGCATCGAGCACGCGGTATCGCAGCACAACCGTCCGCGCCGAATCGTCTGCATTGGGAACGTAGATCTTGAACCGCAGATAGCGTCCCTGCCGGCTGGTTTCGTACTTCAGCGGCTGCCCGTTGTCGTCCGTTACCGAGAGCGGCTCGAGGAACAGCGTGTAATTCAATCCGGTGGGAGCCGTGTATTCGACGGGAATGGTGCGGTAAATGCCGTGCCAGGGCCCGCCGATGAACTGCACGTCGATCATTTCCGCCACTTCGATCGACGCGTCCGGCGAGACGGTCACGCGCTCATCGAAATGCTGGATCGCCAGTTGCCTGGCCGCGGCGCATTGGCCGCAGATCAGCAAAAGCGCCCAAGCCACCGCCCATTGGGGCCAGCGCCGCATCCGGGTCCGCTTACTGCGCTCCAAATTGTACTTTGGGAACTTCGCGTTCCGCCGGCGCGCCGAGTTCGAAAAACTCGCGCGTTTTGAAATTGAACATGCCGGCGATGACGTTCGATGGAAATTGCGCGATCTTCGTGTTGAAGTCGCGCACCACGGCGTTGTAATAACGGCGCGCGTTCTGAATCGTGTCCTCGATTTGATTGAGCGTCTGCTGCAGCTGGTTGAAGCTCTCCACGGCCCGCAGTTGCGGATACGCTTCGGCCAGCGCAAACACCTGCCGCAACGCCGCGGTCAGCGCCGTCTCTGCTCCCGCCTTGGCCGCGGGCCCTTGCGCGGACATCGCCTGGTTCCGCGCCTGCACCACGCCTTCGAGCGTGGTTTTCTCGTGTCCCGCGTAGCCTTTCACGGTCTCTACCAGGTTGGGGATCAGGTCGTACCTGCGCTTCAGCTGCACGTCGATGTCCGACCACGCGTTGTCGCACTGTACGCGCAGGCTCACCAGCCCGTTGTAAGTGACAATCGCGAACGCCACGATCAGCGCGATGACTACGAGCACAATCAGTCCTGCCGCCAAGTAGCCTCCTCGTCTGCTACCGGATCAGTTTGAATCTTCTGGATCGTTGCCAAAACAGTCGAAGTTCAAACTGACCTCTGCCCCAATCCGGCTTAGTGAATGGCCCGCCTTGCGGAATTTGCCCCATAGCATACGGCCCGTGTTCACTTCTGTAAAGACCGTCCTGCCGCCCGGTTTTAACCCGCGCGGTGGGTCGATTGAATTTTTCGTTCGCGGCGCCCCCAGTCGAAATTCAAACTGACCGGCTACCCGAAGTCCGCATTCGTCGCGCATCCGCGCCATGATGCGCTGGCGCCAATGCTAGAATCCTTTCGTGACTGACTCCTCGAATCCGGGCCCGCTGATCCACGTCCACGATCTCTGCAAGCACTTCCGTTCCTTCCGCCGCCGCGAAGGCCTGCTCGGCTCGATCCAGAATCTTTTCATCCGTGAATATCGGACCGTCGCCGCCGTCGATCGCGTCAGCTTCTCCATCGAACAAGGCGAGTCCGTCGGCTACATCGGCCCCAACGGCGCCGGCAAATCGACCACCATCAAGATGCTCACCGGCATCCTCGTTCCTTCAAGCGGCGACATTCGCATCAATGGGTACGTCCCGCACCGCCAGCGCCGCGAGTACGTGAAAACCATCGGGGTCGTCTTCGGCCAGCGTACTCAGCTCTGGTGGGATATTGCCGTGATCGAATCCTTCAAGCTCCTCCGCCGCATCTACGGCGTGTCTCAGCGCGATTTCGACGCGCGCATGGAGCGCTTCAACGAAGTCCTGAATATCGGCGATTACCTCTACACGCCGGTCCGCAAGCTCTCGCTCGGCGAACGCATGCGCTGCGATCTGGCCGCCGCCCTGCTCCACAATCCTCCTTTGCTCTTTCTCGACGAGCCCACGATCGGCCTCGATGTCGTCGCCAAGGACCGCATTCGCCGCTTTCTCCACGCCGTCAATCGGGATTTCCGCACCACCATCCTGCTCACCACGCACGATCTCGACGATATCGAGGAACTTTGCCGCCGCATCATGATCATCGACCACGGCCGCGTCCTCTACGACGGTCCTCTCGATCGCCTGAAGGAACAGCTATTGCGCACCAAGCAGGTGAAATTCGTTCTGAAGGATGCTGCTCACGCCGCCCGCGTCGCCGGTTTCGATCGCGACGGCCTCGAACTCGAACGCGTCGATGAAATGACCTTTCGCATTCGCTTCGACCGCCACCGCGTCGCCACGTCCGACCTCATCCGCCAAATTCTCTCCGCCGTCGACGTCCGCGACCTGCTCATCGAAGACGAACCCATCGAGGAAATCATCAAGCGCATCTACGCCGGCGAAGCCTCTCTCGAACTCTCCGCCAAATAGAGCAAGCCATTCTCGGCAGTTGCCATTCTGCGGGGGCGCGCTTCGCCCCGAAGAGTCCCTCCAGTCGGTGGAAGAATATCGTTGGGATGTTGGACGTGCAATTGACCTGGGGGACGAAGCGCTATGCCACGGGGTCAGCCAATGCGCGGGGCGCATCGGGATGCACGCGCGGAGTCCCCCAGCTACCTCACGCGGCGTTTTCGAGCACCAGGAGGCCGGTCGCAGTGTTCGAAATCGCCACGTGATAGCTGCTGTGTATCTTCCGCACCTTGTGCGAAAGGGCTCCGCGCATGGCTAGCCAGAGAATGAACTCCGCCCCCTGGGCGCCGGCTTCGCGGACCAGCTCGTGAATCGAGTAGCGCGTGAGGGCTTCCGGCTCGTTCACGATCTTGTCCATGCACAGCAGGTCAAACTTTTTGTTGATGAACCCGGCGCGCTCGCCGTCCAGCTGATGCGATAGCCCGCCAGTTCCGATCAGCATTACATTCAAGTCCTCGGGATACGATTCGATGGCCCGCCCGATCGCCTGCCCCAGCGCGAAGCATCGCGCCGGCGAAGGCAGCGGGTGCTGCACCGTGTTGATCTGCACTGGCACGGTCCGCATGTTGCCGTACGAATAGTTCGGCCAGAAGAGTTCCATCGGCACCGAAAATCCATGGTCCACCAGCATTTCCTGGCAGGTCGTGAGGTCGAAATTCTCCCGCGTCACTGAGTTGATGATGTGCCACGAAAGCTTCGGATCGCCCTTGAACGACGGCACCGTCGGGATTCCCCATCCCTCGTCGGCGTTCTTGTATTCCGGCGCCGCGCCGATCGCGAACGTCGGCATCGCGTTCAGAAAGAAATTCAGCCCGTGGTCGTTGTAAAAAAGCACCGCCACGTCCGGCTTCACGCTCTGTACCCATTCGCGCGCCGGCGGATACGCCGCGAAAAACTCCTTCCAGTACGGATCGTTGCGCAGTTCCTGCTCCCGCGGCACCGCATTGCCGATCGCCGGAATGTGCGAGGTCGTCAGTCCGCCTACTATTCGCGCCATGTCAGTGTCCCCTGGTTGGATCGGTTTGAATTCTCTGAATCGTCACACAAGCCGTCAAAATTTAATCCGGCCTGCTACTTAGTCCCCTTGCGACTTGATCAGCTTCTTAAACGCCTCCACGCTGATCCCGCGCTGCTGCGCTCCCACGTCCTGTACGTTCAGCCCAAAAATCCCCGCGAATTTGGCCAAGTAATAGATGCACCCGCCCGCGTGGATCATTTCCAGCACGTTGCGGTCCCGGATCGCCTTCCGCTGTTCTTCGTTCAACCCGTACTTCCGGCAGTAGGCGTCCTCGTCGCTCAGAAATTCCGCGCGGTTCTCGGCGTGATTAAACGAGAAGCACATCTTGTTCAGCGCGTAGCCCTTCATCGCCGCTTCGCCATCGAACACGTACGTTCCCGGAATCTGGTCTTCGATGTCCATCGTTCGCGTTGCTTGGCTCATCTCCACGCTCCTGAGTCCTGGTCCGCAGTGGTCATGAATACATCCTCTCTCCCTGCTCCTCGGTGACCCGAGTCACTCCGATTTGTGACCCGTATCACCAAATGCGTCCTCGCTCGGCAACCCGCCAGCGCCGCACCCTGAGAACGCTTCGCTTTTCGCGGTGAAAATTCGGCGGCTGCGCCCCGGAAAGGGGCGCTGAACGGAAGACTCACCGGGTGGCAGCTACGCGGATTTGCGGAGTGTATTTACCTGTTACAATTCGCCGGTATGTCGCAAACTTCTAATCGATACACCCAATCGAATAGAACGGCACGTAAGTCGCTGAAAACAAACCAGCGGGCATGCGTCTATTCGATACTTCGCGCGTCGAATGTCGCGCGCTGTTTGGGTCGCTCCGCCGCCCCCGCAGAGGCCGAGCATACTCGAGCCACTGCCACCCTTCTGGGAGGCTCTTCGTGGGCGCTCTGATCGACGCTCTCGCCCCCTACGCCGAATTCAGCCGCGTGGGCTTTGTCAATATTCTTGCCTTCCGCCTCCGCTATTTCACCGGCATCGTCACCTACTCGCTGAACGTCACCATCTACTACTTCATCTGGACCGCCGTCTATCACAACGGCCAATCCATCGCCGGATACAACATGTCGCAGATGATCACCTATACCTGCGTCGGCTGGATCATCCGCTCCTTCTACTCCAACACCATCGATCAGGAGATGGCCTACGAAGTGATCGACGGAAAGATCGCCATGGATCTGATCAAGCCGGTGTCCGTACCCTGGATGTGGATTTCGCGAGCCATGGGAGAATCCGCCTTCCGGCTGGGACTCCTCACGCTTCCGGCTGCGCTCGTGATCACGCTTGTTTTTCCCATGCAGGCGCCCGCCTCGCGGCAGGATTTCGGCCTGTTCCTGCTTTCCACCCTCGGCAGCTTTTTCCTGATGGCCGCAATCGGCTTCCTGATTGGGACGTGCGCCATCCCGCTGAAATCGATTCTCGCGCTCGTGCGCGCCAAGCAGTGGCTCATCGAACTGCTTTCGGGCCTGTTGCTTCCCATGTCCTTTTTCCCCAAGCCGGTTGCCGTCGCCATGGCGTGGCTGCCTTTCGAACACATCGCCTATACTCCGCTGCAAATTTATCTCGGCAAACTTGACCGCGCGGGAGCTCTGCGCGCTCTCGGCGCCGAATGGATCTGGGTGGTCGCGCTTCTGGTACTGGCGCATCTCTGGTGGAATCGTTCCCTGCGCCGCCTCAGCATCCAGGGAGGCTGAAAATGAACTCTCGCGTCGAAAACCAATTTGATGCCAGGCACAAACTGGAACTCGAAGCTTCCAGAGCGCGGCATTCCGAACCCGGTCCCGGCCATTTAGCCGGGACCGGCGGCGAGGAATCGGCTTTTGGCTTGCCTCAAAATCGAACCATCAAAATGAAATAACGACAATGTCCTCCTCCACTCCCATCTCGCCCGCTCGCAAATCGTCACGCACCGCGGCGATCGCGCGGAATTTCTCCCGTTACTCCGGCCTGCTCTACGACTACTTCATCCAGTACGCCAAAGTGCAAATGGGCTACCGAGGGGACTTCATCGTCAGCTTGATTACCGCCTTCGCCGCCACGATTTTCGGCCTGCTTTTCGTGATCATCCTCTTTCAACGAGCGCCCAAGCTAGCCGGCTGGAGCTTCGAGGAGGAGCTGTTCCTATACGGCTTTTCGCTCGTGCCCTACGGGGTCTTCAACATCGTCGCTTCCAATCTCTACAATTTTGGCAACGATTACATCATCGAGGGAAAATTCGATCGCATTCTCCTGCGCCCCATTTCTTCGCTCTTCCAGATTCTTTTCGAGACGTTCCGCCTCGAAGCTGTACAGGGAATCGCCACCGGCATCTTTTGCATGTGGTGGGCGTCGAGCCGGTTACATGTCGCGTGGCCGCTCGGCAAGATCGCCGCGCTGTTTTTCTTCGAGGTTTGCGCCAGCGTGATTTACGTCTCGGTCTTTCTGATGCTCACCTGCGTCTCTTTCTGGTTCGAAGACCGCGTCGGCATTCACCCGCCGGTGTGGAACGTAATCAATTTCGGCCGATACCCGCTCTCCATCTATAACGGCGCGGTTCAATTCGTCCTTTGTTGGATCGTGCCTTTCGGGCTTGCGTCGTTTTATCCGAGCGTGCGCATGCTGGGCCGCGCCGTGGCGCCCGAATACGCGCCGCTCGTCCCGGTGGTCGCCGCCGTCTTCCTGGCTCTCTCAATTTCGTTGTGGAATTTTGGGACGCGGTATTATTCTTCGACGGGTTCCTAGCCATGAAATTCGCAGGCACTTCGCAAAATCGCAGGTCGCAAACAGCCACACGGAGTTTTCGGCGCGCCGCAATTCTCCCGCTCGCCGGCTCGCTCGTATTCTTTCTCGCCGCCATCGCTCCCGCGATTCGCGCGGCGCGCCAAGGCAACTCCAGAACTCGGTCCGACGTGCGCGCCTACGTTGGCACCTGGAAGGCTCGTTTCCACAAAAAAGTTTTTGCCATTCTCGTGCTGCGCGAAAATCACGGCGCGCTCGAAGGCACGCTGAACAATTTCGAAATCGCCGCCGATAAGCAAGGCAATCTCACGGACGGAACGCACATCGATCTCGGCGTCGCGCCGCTCATCAGCCCGCGTTTGAAAGACGGCGCGTTGATCTTCACCGTCGCGCAAAAAGACGCCTACGCGCAAACCACCGACTGGAGCTTCGTGGTGAAAAACAGCCGGGAAGGTGAACTCACGGAAATCCTCGACAACCAAATTGAGTTGCCTGCAAACACGATCATCAAGCCGATTTCCATGTTCCGCGAAGGAGTCGATCGCAAATGAAGCCGCCGCTGAAATTACCGGCCGGAGTAGTAGCCTTGGCGGGCTTGGACCTGCAATCCCTTCTGCCTCACGCCCAGGTGGATCGTGTGGTAGCTCGAATCGGCGTCCGGGGGATTGGGCGCATAGCCAATGCTGTACTGATTGCGCAAACCTTCCGCGGCCGCTGAGTAGATCCGATCGAGCAGTAATTTTTTAGAAAGCTCGAACATCATTCCGCCGGTCTGCTCCGAGATTTGCAGCAGGATTTTCTTGCCATTGACGCGCGGCTCGGTAGGATATGGGTTCCCTCCTCCACCGCCCGGCCAGCCCGCCGGTCCGTTGGCTCCCCAGCGACGGCGGCGTTCATATCCCTGCTGGGACTCGTCACCCGCGAAGTAGATGGTGTACACGGCCGCATCGGCTCGCTGGGCCGCCTCGAGCGCATCCGTGAGCGATTCGCGGCTTCCGCGATCGACTCCGCTCGATACGACGAAGAGCGCTTTGCGTCCCGGCCGCTTCTTCATCAACTCGTTCGATGCCAGCCAGATCGCGTCGTAGAGATGCCGGCGTTCGGCGAAGCCACGCCTGCCTTCATCAGCACCGCTCGCATCGTCATCCCCGCGATTCAGCGGCGGCGTGCTCAGCAGTTGTAATCCGGACTGCAGCTTTGCGCGCGAGGAGGTCACATCCTGGAGCAGTTCGACGTCGCGATCGAAGTGAATCAGGAACGCGGCATCACTGCCGGTGAGCAGGCGATCGAGGAACGTGTAGCTCGAATCGCGCTCGGAAATGAGCAAGGCACGCTGGCTGGAAGTCGTGTCAATGAGCAGGCCGATCGTAAGCGGTGCGTCCGTTTGCCCCACGAAGATGGAGATCGTTTGCGCGCGACCGTCTTCTTCGACGAGGAAATCGTTCCGGGTGAGAGCGGGAACGACTTTGCCGTGCCCATCGCGGACGGTCGCATAAACCGTCACCAGTCTCGGATTGCTGGAATTCGTGGCGGTTGACGCATCCGGGAGATGATGCAACTGCGGCTCATTTGCCGGCGTTTCAGGCTGCTGGGCCGCCGGTGTGCAGACGATCGAGACAAGCGCTGCGAGCGCGCCGACTGCGATTAGCCGAAGGCGCGGGGCGGCGCAAGCGCGAGGCACGCGGAAATTCGCTAGAAATGCGAAGAGACTCCACATGGGCTGGTGAACAGATTCGCACGAAATCAGGGAGGTTGCCCGTTGGGCGCTGCACGATCCAAACCGGCCGGCAACGTATGGATTCATCGTTCGGCGGAACTACGAGTAGGTGTAAAAGCCGCGGCCGGATTTGCGTCCCAGCCAGCCGGCGGCCACGTACTTGCGCAGCAGCGGACACGCGCGGTACTTCGGATCGCCGAAGCCGCGCAGCAGCACGTCGAGAATCTCCACGCACACGTCAAGACCGATAAAGTCGGCGAGCTGCAGCGGCCCCATCGGATGGTTCATGCCCAGCTTCATCACCGCGTCGACAGCTTCCGGTGCAGCAACGCCCTCCATGACCGCGAACGCCGCTTCGTTGATCAGCGGCATGAGCACGCGATTGGCCACGAACCCGGGGAAATCGTTCACGGAAACGGCTGTCTTGCCCAGCTTCTCGCACAGGGTCATGGTGGCGGCAAAGGTCGCGTCGCTCGTTGCCGCGCCGTTGATCACCTCAACGAGCGCCATCATCGGCACAGGATTCATGAAATGCATGCCAATGAAGCGATCCGGGCGGCTCGTGTGCGCGGCGAGTTCAGTGATGGAAATGGAGGAGGTGTTCGAGGCCAGGATCGCGCCGGGACCGATCACGCTATCGACATCTTTCAGGATGCGAATTTTCAGATCGCGCTGTTCGGGAACGGCTTCCACGACGAAATCGGCGGCCGCCAATGCCTTGCTATCCGTGACCGGCTGAATGCGATCGAGCGCGGCCGATCGGTCCGCGGCGGTAAGTTTGTTTTTGGCCACTTCGCGTTCGAGATTTTTGGAGATCGTGCCCAGGGCTCGATCCAGAACTTTTTGGTCCACGTCGCGCAGCAGGACGGGGTATCCGGAGCGCGCGAATACGTGGGCGATTCCGTTGCCCATGGTGCCTGCGCCGAGGACGGCGACGGTCTTGATCGAATCGACGGACATAACGCCAGGATGATAGCGAAGAGAAACAAGCAAAGGAAGTGACGTGGCGCACAAATCATGGCGCCGCCGAAAAAATAGTCTCCGCGGCCTTACGCAGCGGCAGGGCCGGGAGGTCCATCTTTGAGCGCTTCGCGGATGACGGCCCTGGCGAGCGCGGCGTTATCCGGATGGACCAGGATCGTGAGTTCGTTCGGCTGGACGGCGACGATTTTCACGAATTGATCGTGAAAGCGCATCTGGCGCGCGGGAATCTCGGCATCTTCAAGTGCCGCAAGGGCCGCGCTAAAGGCCACGGGATCGTCGCCACGCCAGACCGCGATCGGAGGTTCGTGTTCATCAGACCTGCCCGGTGCCTTAGCGCGCTCCGCCGGCAGGGTTGAAACGAGAGCGACGCCGCAATCGGAGCAAACTTGGAATCCCGGGCGATATTCAACACCGCATTTAGGACAGAACATGGCAACTATTTTAGCGCGGCGCGAAATGCGGAGACAACGGGGCGTGTGGCGCAGCAAAAGAGGGATTCTTCGTTCGCCGCGGGCGAGCTCAGAATGACAACGAAGCGCGGCATCGAGGCCGTGGCGGCGGCTACGGTCGTTCTACTGCACACTAGAAACGTTCGACTGCAAGGGCAACGGCGTTTCCGCCGCCGAGGCAGAGGGCGGCGATGCCGCGCTTCAGATTGCGGCGCTGCAGTTCGTAGAGCAGCGTGACCAAGATGCGCGCGCCTGAAGCTCCGATGGGATGGCCGAGCGCCACGGCGCCGCCGTTGACGTTCACTTTTTCGGGATTCAGCTTCAGCTCGCGCGTGACCGCGATGGCGGCGACGGCGAAGGCTTCGTTCAATTCATAGAGATCGACATCGCGATCGCGATTCCAGCCTGTTTTGGCCAGCAGCTTTTCGACGGCCTCGACGGGCGCCATCATCACCCACTTCGGTTCGACGCCGCTGACAGCCTGCGCGACGATGCGCGCCATGGGTTGCTTGCCGAGCTTCGCTGCAACGCGCTCGCTCGTGACTACGAGCGCGGCAGCGCCATCGTTCGTGCCGGGAGCGTTGCCGGCGGTAACGGTGCCGTCCTTTTTGAAGGCGGGCCTGAGCTTGCCAAGAGCTTCGAGCGAAGTGTCTTCGCGCGGAGACTCGTCGGTTTTAATGACGATGGGCGCGCCTTTTTTCTGCGGAATTTCGATGGGCAGGATTTGCTCGCTCACGAAGCAGGATTTCGTGGCGCGCACGGCTTTGCGATGTGAATCGAGCGAGTATTGGTCCTGCTCCTGGCGCGAAATTTTGTACTTTTCGGCGACCAGCTCGGCGGTCATGCCCATGTGAAAATTTTCGTAAACGTCCCATAGGCCATCGACGATCATCGAGTCGAGCACTTCCTGATTGCCGAGGCGGTAGCCGGAGCGCGCGCCTTTCAGAAGATACGGGCAGTTGGACATCGACTCCATGCCGCCAGCGACGACAATTTCGGATTCACCGAGCGTGACCGCTTGCGCGGCAAGGCCCACGGCTTTCAGTCCTGAGCCGCAAACCTTGTTGATGGTCATGGCGGCGACGCGGGAATTGAGTCCGCCGCCAAGAGCGGCCTGGCGCGCGGGATTTTGTCCGAGGCCGGCCTGAACGACATTTCCCATAATCGCTTCATCGACTTGCCGCGGCCCGATGCCCGCGCGGCGCACGGATTCAGCGACCACTTTGGCGCCGAGTTCGGTGGCGGAAAGAGGAGCGAGGCCGCCAAGAAAGCGTCCGATCGGAGTGCGGACTGCGCTGAGGATTACCGGCAGTTCGAAATTTTGGGGCTGAGGCATGAACGGCCTCCTGGTGCGGATGATGCCGCAGATATGAGTTCCGCGCGGTGACGAAAATCACGTTTCTAAAAAAGTATAGGCGCGCTGCGCGATGTGGTCAATTTCAGCAGATACTATCTACGGCTGACGCTGAAGATGCTGGCAGTCCTTTTTCACGCGCGTGGAGTGGATTAGACGCAAGCTGCCGTGGTCCAGCACAAAATAGAAGGCGCCCTCGCGCTTTTCGTTTTCATCGAGATCGCCAAACACCACAAGCAGGGTGCTGTTTTTCCGGAACGCAAGCATCCAGAACTGACTCTGAGATCCGGGAACAACCTGTTGGATGTCGTCACCGAAAAAAACGCCGCTCGTGTGAGTGAACGCCCGTGGAGTTATCACCTTTCCGGTGTCGAGGTCCACGACGGCAAACATGGTGCACGACGAACCGCAACCCCACGCGGCGACACGATAATGTCCGGCAAAGTTCGGCCCCTGTGCGGCTTGGGTTCGCAGGACGGTCCTATAGGTCCGGGCAACTGGATTGCTCTCTAAATCGAGCCTATCTGGACGTGAAGTCGCCGGAATAGCGGCAGAGTAGGATCCGAAATTCGGGGCGTTCTTGTCCGCTAGATCTTCAGCGGTTACGGTCCGACACTGTTCGAACGCAGAGGGAGCGTCGGTCTGCTGCTTTGCGCGCAGCGCGAGAGGCATACAAGTAACGAGCAGCAGAGCCGCGAAGTGGTGAACACCTTTCATATAGAGATCAATTAGATGCTCCCACATCCA
>JAGWRH010000073.1 GCA_028876695.1 Acidobacteriota bacterium
ATGGGATTGAAATCGTCGATCTCCTCGACGCCGGCGACGGCTTTGTCGTGATTGCCGCGGATCGTAGCAGCGCCGAGCGAGCGGACGCAATCGATCACTTCATTGGGATCGGGACCATAGCCGACCAGATCGCCGAGGCATACGGCTTGGTCCCATTTATCCCTTGCGGAAGCGAGCACGGTTTCGAGCGCCGTCATGTTGGAATGAATATCGCTGATGATCAGATAGCGCATCGCTTCACCGGATCAGCATGGCGTCGCCATAGCTGTAAAAGCGGTAGCCGGAATCCACAGCGTGACGATACGCGCGCAAAACATTTTCGCGTCCGGCGAACGCCGAGACCATGGCGAGCAGAGTGGAACGCGGCAGATGGAAATTCGTAAGCATCTGGCCGACCACGCGGAATATCTTGCCCGGGAACAGAAATATGTTTGCTTCGGCTTTTCCGGCTGCCGGCGCGCCGCCATGCTTTTCCGCGGAGTCTTCAAGCGCGCGCACAACCGTGGTACCTACGGCAAGCACAGGACGATTTTCGCGGCGTACTTTGGCGATTGCATCGGCCGTGCATTCGGGAATTTCGTACGATTCGGAGTGAATCTGGTGCGCTTCGAGCCTCTCGGTGCGAACCGGCTCGAACGTGCCGAGTCCCACATCGAGAGTTAACTCCGCAATTTGCACGCCTCGCGCGCGGATTTTTTCCAGAATTTCAGGCGTGAAGTGCAGCCCGGCGGTCGGCGCGGCCACGGCAATACCATTGCGCGCGAAAACCGTCTGATACCGCTCGCGATCGAGCGATTCGTCGGAGCGCTTGATGTACGGAGGCAGAGGAATGTGGCCGAGATGGCTGAGCGCTTCCTGGAAATCGCGCCTCGGCGTAAACCGCAATACGCGCAAGCCAAACGGGCCGCGCGCTTCAACGTGCGCTTCCAGTTCGCCATCGCCGAATACGATCCGCTCGCCCGTGGGGATTTTTCTACCGGGGCGAACGAGAGTTTCCCAGGTATCCGGAGAAATGCGGCGGACGAGCAATACTTCGATCTCCGCGCGCAAGTGTTCATGGCGCGCGGGATTGCGGCGGCCGACCGGCTGCGCGTGAATCCCGGCTCGATGGCCGAACAGCCGGGCGGGAACGACGCGAGCGTTGTTGAGGATCATCAGCTCGTCTCCGCGCAGGATTTCGGGCAATTCGCGGAACTGGCGGTCCTGCCACGCGCCGCCGGCACGGTCGAGCAGCAGCAGGCGCGAAGCGTCGCGTTCGGCGAGGGGCCGCTGCGCGATGCGCTCCGGCGGCAGATCGTAATCGAATTCCTGGATGTCCATTTAAGCCTTGGCGACCTGTTCGGAAACGCGCTCGATGACTTGCCGCATCTCATCGTGAATTTTTCCGTTCGACGCAATCACGACGCGCGCGCCGGGCCGAAACGGGTGACCGTCGATATCGGTGATCACGCCGCCGGCTTCGCGGACCAGGATCGTACCAGCGGCGGTATCCCAGGTTTTCAGGCCAAATTCCCAGAAACCGTCGAACCGGCCGCACGCGACGGCGCAGAGGTCGAGCGCGGCGGCGCCATCGCGGCGAACGCCATGAGAGCGCAACGTGAATTCCCAGTAATAGTTTATGTTGGCGCTTTTCTTGCGATGATGCGTGGGGAAACCAGTGGCGACAAGGCTTTGCGAGAGCGATTCGACGGACGAAACATGGATGCGCCGATCGTTGAGGTAAGCGCCTTCGCCGCGGGCCGCGGCGAAAAGCTCGTTGTACACGGGATTCAGTACGACGCCGACGATGGGCTCGCCATCCTCAAGCAGCCCGAGAGAGACGCAGAAGCAGGGATAGCCATGCGCGAAGTTGGTGGTGCCGTCGAGCGGATCGACATGCCAGCAGTATTTGGCGTCGGCAGCGTCTTGCCGGCTGCCTTCCTCGGCGACGATACCGTGGTCAGGGAAATACTCGCGCAGCCGCGAGACGACGAGTTGCTCCGAGAGGCGATCGGAATCGGTGATGAGGTCCACTTCGCCCTTATACGCGATTTCCTTGGGGCGTTCGTACCCCTTCCGCAAGATCGCGCCTGCTTCGCGCGCAATTTCGATAGCGGCCTGGAGAAACGGATTCATGCGAATTGCGGCGTGCGCGGCTCGTTATTCGCGCTCAGCAGCGGCAAAGTACTCCTTTTTGTAGTGTACGGTGTAGTTCCCTTTCACGGTGAGCACGACGTGGCGATCGCTGCCCGGCGGCGGATCGGGATGCGGATAATAGCCGATCAAATATTGGGTGCGCAGTTCGCGATCGATACGGTGAAACATTTCGGGAATCTGGCGGACGTCGTGGAGAAGAAATAGCGCGCCGCCGGTGCTGTCCGTAATCGTGATCAAGGCGTGCTCGCCGCCGGTGTTGCGCCCGTTTTCGTTTTGCACCGCGTTGACGATGATGGAATAGAGCAGCGCGCCGGAGGCGATAGCGGTTCGGCGGGCGTTTTCAAAGTTCGAGACGCTGGTGGTTTCGCCCGCGTCCGTGACGATGATGATGGCGCGGCGACGATCTTCAGGCCGGCGCGCCAGTGCCTTCGAACCGAGCACGACGGCATCGAAGAGCGAGGTGCCGGCGCCAGGTTGCATGCGGCGCACGTCGGTCTGTAACAGCTTCACATCGTCAGTGAAAGTTCCGATCTGCGTGACGTCCTCATCAAACTCGAAAAATCCCAGGGAATCACCGGGGCGAACCACTTCGCCGATGAACTGATCGGCGGCCTGGGCTTCGATCCTCAAATCGCCGTATTCGCTACTGCTGGTATCGATCATCAGGGCGAGATCGACCGGGCGCGCGGTTTGCGCTTCGAAACGCGCAACGCTCTGCGGCGTGCCGTTTTCGGAGAGCTGAAAATCGTCTTTGGTGAGGTCGACGACCGGCTGGCCATTGGCGTCTAACACGCTGGCGTAGATATTGACGAGGTCGGTGCGCACACGGATGACCGCGGGATTTTGGGAGAACAGCGGCGGCGCGATCGAAAAGCAGGCCGCAATCAGCACCGCGCCCACGGCGAGCGCGCCCGGACCTGCGCTGGATGTCTTCATCAGGAGCCAGACTGATCGTTTGTTGACGCGGGCATACCGGAGGGTTGCTCGCCTTCGGCCCAGACGGCGCCTCCGACGAAGAATTCTTTTTTCCAAATCGGGACAGTACGCTTAAGCGTGTCGATGGCAAAACGGCAGGCGTCGAATGCCGCGGCGCGATGCGGAGAGCTGACGGCGATGAAGACGCTGGTCTCGCCGATTTCCATCCGTCCGAGGCGATGCACGATGGCGAGGAGATGAATGGGAAATTTCTCCCGAATGGCGGCACCGATTTCGCGCATTTTGGAGCAAGCCATCGATTCGTAGGCTTCGTATTCGAGAAAGAGTGTCTGGCGGCCCTTGAAATTGTTGCGAACGAAACCGTCGAAGACAACCATGGCTCCGTCTTCGGGCGCTTTCATGGCGGCGATGATTTCTTCGGGGCGGATCGGTTCGCGGACAATGCCAAAGATATCCGGCTCGACGGCGGCTTGCTGACCGCCGCTGACCGGCGGGAGGAAGGCGACTTCGTCCCCGGAGGAAAGAGGCGCGCGCCATTGCGCGTATTCCTGGTTGACGGACGCGGCAATGGAAGCGCGAAACTGGGTGAGCTTCGGGAAGCGGCGGCCGTAACGCTCGAACAAGTCCTCAACGCGAGCACCTTCGGAAACTTCGACTTCGTCGTGCGAAAGGCCAGTAATGTCCTTTAGCTGACCAAAGAAAAGTACGCGGACGCGCATGGCGACCATTCTAACCCGCAGCGACGCCGACGAGAAGCGGCGAGCGGCTTCGGAATTGACCGCCGCAGGAGCGGGTCAGGATTCAGGATTAATGGCGCGGATGGTGAGCGCCGGTGGCGGGCGAGGACCGGGGCCCGGGAGTCGTGTGGTGGAAATCGCGCAGGGGGTGGTTGACGGCAGCCAGCGGCGGAGCCCGAACCTGACGGGAAAAAACTTACCGTTATGCCGGTATGTCTATGTTGTTCTATGACTTAGCTGCCAAATTGAGAGAATGAGCTAGATGGCAAAAGTCGTGCCATATGTGATGGACATACGGAACAAGTAAGCCAGCCCGGTCAGGGAGGTCGGAAGATGCGAAACCTTGTGAAGCACGCCGCAACAGTGGCTGCAGTCGTTGCGCTGGCGGGGTTTACGGCGCGGCCCGCAAACGCACACGTGAGCGTGGCGATTGGCGTGGGTGTGGGTCCGGCAGTTGTGTATGCAGGCCCACCGCCGGTCTGCCCATACGGCTACTATCCTTACGCCCCCTATGCTTGCGCGCCATACGGATACTACGGCCCCGAATGGTTTGATGATGACGTGTTCATCGGCGCCGGGCCATGGTTCTGCGGATTCTATGGCCAGGCGTTTTATGGCGATGGCTTCGACTTTGACGATCCGGGATGGGTGTACTTCCACGATCGCGACGGCTGGCGGTATTTTCACGATGGCGACCGCTGGCGCGACTTCCGAGGTTACGGCGAGCGGGGATACCGCGACCGCGACGGCAGGTGGCAGGATTTCCGGTATGGCGATCACCGGGATTTCCGCGGAGGCGATGGATGGAGGAGCTTCCGC
>JAGWRH010000074.1 GCA_028876695.1 Acidobacteriota bacterium
GCGAATGAATGCGTGCTTCGTCGGTTCTGGAGTTGTAGTCAATCTGCTATCCTTGTTCCAGATGTTCCTCGATAACCTGATTCCCCGAAACCTGGTCCGCCTGATCGCTGCCGTGGCCGGCATCGTCATCGGACTGCTCTCCATCGGCGTCCCGCTCAATTTCTATCTCAACCTTTTCTCGCATCCCGCGGCGCAGCCGTCTCCAAACCAGCTCGGCTTCTGGGACGGCGTCAGCGGTTCCATGCTCGTCCTCATCTTTTTCGCTGTCTTCGGCTTCATCTCGCTCCTGCTCATCAAATTCGCCTTCACCCGCCCCGGCTCGCCCGATGAGCATCCGGTCGACGACCACGCCACGCAGGAATAGTCCAGGCACCCGATCGTTCGCGAGCGATTTGAATGTCGCGTCGGGCTTTAGCCCGGCAGCTTTGCCTTGGTGTTCGCCGCGTGCACTCGCATGGCCTGTCGTCGCTCGCAAAACTGCCTGAATTTCGCATCTCCTTCCGTCCAATTCCCCCTCGTATCCAGCGTCCCTTCAGCAATTTACCCTGTACGCAAATCTGCGGGGCCTTGACGCGTATGCTAGCGTGGAAGTAAGACCCTGCTGCCGTCAGCGGGTCCGGGGAAGGAGCTGTCATGGCTGTCGAAGATTTGGCCCGCATTGCGTTGGCGGGTTCAGCGTTTCCGTCGCCGCGCGCCGCCATTTCTAATCGACACACCCGTACGATTAGAACACCGCGTAAGCCATTGAAAACACTCATCGGAGGTATGTTCTAATCGACACAGATCCGATCTCCGCCGACAACGCAAATTCACGCCGAATTCTGACGAACGATGCGCCAACCACATAAAAATCGGCCGGCGGCTCGCGCCAGTCGGCCAAACGGCGATCCGCTCGATTTATTCCATCCCGCCGTTCGCTCGTGGTTCGAATCGTCCTTCCCCGCCCCGACGAAGCCGCAGCTCCTCGGCTGGCCGGCCATCGCCCGCGGCGATTCCACTCTGATTCTCGCGCCTACGGGCACCGGCAAAACCCTCACGGCATTTCTCTGGTGCATCAATCGCCTGATGTTCGCGCCCGAACGATCGGACCCGCCCCACAAACACAATCGCTGCCGCGTGCTCTACATATCTCCCATCAAGGCGCTGGCCGTCGATATCGACCGCAACCTTCGTGCCCCGCTGGCCGGAATCGCCGCAGCCGCGCGCAACCTCGGCGCAACCTTCCACGAACCATCCATCGCCGTGCGCACCGGCGACACGCCCGCCTCCGAGCGCGCCCGCTTTGTCCGCCATCCCTCCGACATCCTCATCACCACGCCCGAATCTCTCTACCTGCTTCTCACTTCCAACGCCCGCGACCGCCTCGCCTCCATCGAAACCGTTGTCGTTGACGAAATCCACGCGCTCGTTCCCACCAAGCGCGGATCGCATCTCGCTCTTTCGCTCGAACGACTCGAGAATTTCTGTGGACGCCGCCTCCAGCGCATCGGCCTTTCCGCCACGCAGCGCCCGCTCGAAGAAGTCGCTCGCTACCTCGCCGGCGTCGAGCCACCGAAACGTTTCGGCCGCGAGGAAAAGCCGGCCGATCGCTCGGACCGCGCCCTCGCCGAATTTTCCGCCGAGCCGCTCGCCGAATTCGAATCCGCATCCGCCGTACCGGTCTATCGGCCCGTCACGATCGTTGACGCGACCGAGCCCAAGCGCCTCGACCTCCGCGTCGAGGTTCCCGTCAAGGACATGTCCCGCCTGGGCGATACCGAATCGCACGCCTCGCGCACTGATTCGCCGGAATTTGTACCCTCCTCCATCTGGAGTGCCATCCATCCCCGCTTGCTGAGCCTGATTCGCGCCCACCGCTCCACGCTGATTTTCGTCAACAACCGCCGCCTCGCCGAGCGCATCTCCGGCGCCGTCAATGAACTCGCCGGCGAGACGCTCGTTCGCGCTCACCACGGCAGCGTAGCCGTGGGCCAGCGCAAGGAAATCGAGGATCTGCTGAAATCCGGCAAGCTGCGCGCCCTGGTCGCCACGTCGTCTCTCGAACTCGGGATCGATATGGGCGCGATCGATCTCGTGGTCCAAATCGAATCTCCGCCCTCGGTCGCCAGCGGCATGCAGCGCGTCGGCCGCGCCGGCCATCGGGTCGGCGCCGTCAGCAACGCCACGATTTTCCCGAAATTCCGCGCCGATCTGCTTGCGTGCGCCGCCATCACCCGCGCGATGAACGCCGGGCAAATCGAATCCGTTCATTACCCGCGCAATCCGCTCGACGTGCTTGCCCAGCAAATCGTCGCCATGGTGGCGCTCGAACCTTGGGATGTTGACGATCTGTTCGCCGTAATCCGTCGCGCCGCCCCTTACGCCGCGCTCACCCGCCCCGTTTTCGAAGGCGTCCTCGATATGCTCTCCGGCCGCTATCCCTCCACCGATTTCGCCGAACTTCGCCCGCGGCTTACCTGGGACCGCCGCCGCAATCGCCTTGCCGCGCGCCAGGGCGCGCGCCGCGTCGCGGTGATCAACGGCGGCACGATTCCCGACCGAGGCCTCTATGGCGTGTTTCTCGCGGGCGCCGCGAAGCCAACCCGCGTCGGCGAACTCGACGAGGAAATGGTCTTCGAAACCAAAGTCGGCGAAAAAATCGTTCTCGGAGCTTCCACCTGGCGCCTCGAAGAAGTGACCAACGATCGCGTGCTCGTCTCGCCCGCACCCGGCCGTTCCGGCAAAATGCCCTTCTGGCACGGGGAAGGCCCTGGACGGCCTGCCGAATTCGGCGCGCGCATCGGCCGCTTAGCGCGCGAGTTGCTTCGTCTTCCGCGCGCCGCGGCCTTCGCCAGGCTCGTTGAAGAACATCGCCTGGATTCCAGCGCCGCGGAAAATCTGTTGCGCTACCTCGAAGAGCAATCCGCCGCCACGGGCCGCGTTCCGAGCGACGAAGACATCGTCATCGAAATCTGCCGCGACGAACTCGGCGACCGCCGCGTCTGCGTTTTGACGCCCTTCGGCAGCCGCGTCCATATCCCCTGGTGCATGGCCGTCGCCGCTCGCTTGCGCGATGAACGCGGTCTCGACGTCGAATCGATGTGGTCCGACGATGGCTTCGTGATCCGCATTCCCGATGGCGATGCGGCCATCGACCCAAAATGGTTTCTGCCGTCGCCCGCGGATTGCAAGAATCTGCTTCTGCGCCAGCTGGGCGCCACTTCCCTTTTCGCCGCCAGGTTCCGCGAAGCCGCCGCGCGCGCGCTGCTTTTGCCGAAGCGCCGCCCCGGCATGCGCACGCCGCTCTGGCGCCAGCGCAAGCGCTCCACCGATCTGCTGGCCGTTGCTTCGCGCTTCGCCACTTTTCCGGTGCTGCTCGAGACCTACCGCGAATGTCTGCGCGACGTCTTCGATCTGCCCGCGCTCGCTGAGCTCCTCGCCAAAATCCAGCGTGGCGCCATTCGCGTCACCGCGCTGGAGTCCGATCGGCCCTCGCCTTTCGCCGCTTCCCTGCTGTTTTTCTATGTCGCGAACTACATTTACGATGGCGACGCGCCTCTCGCCGAGCGCCGCGCCCAGGCGCTGGCCATCGACCAGTCCTGTTTGCAGGAATTGCTCGGCGATACCGACCTTCGCGAATTGCTTGACGAGGCCGCCATCGCCGAAATCGAATCGCGGCTCCAGTGCCTCGATCCCGACTACCGCGCGCGCCATGCCGATGGCCTGCACGATCTGCTGCTTCGCCTCGGCGATCTATCGCGGCCCGAAATCGAGGCGCGCAGCGCCGGCGCGGAAATCGCGGCGCTGATGGACGAGCTTCTGCCGTCGCGCCGCGCCGTCGAATTACGCATCGCCGGCGAATCGCGATTCGTTCCGGTGGAATATGCCGCGCTCTATCGCGATGCCCTCGGCCTCGCTCTGCCCGGCGATATTCCGAACGAACTCCTCGCGTCCTCGCGCGATCCGCTGCATGAAATCCTGCGGCGCTACGCGAAAACGCATGGACCGTTCACCACCACCGAAGTGGCCCAGCGTTATGAACTGCCGATTGCCACAATCGAACCGGCGCTCCAATCCTTGAATTCCGCCGGGAAATTGCTGGAAGGAGAGTTTCGCCCGTCCGGTTTTCGTCGCGAATGGTGCGATCCCGATGTGCTGCAACAGATTCGCCGCAAGAGTCTGGCGCGCCTGCGGCGCGAAATTGAGCCGGTCGAGTCGCATACGCTGGCTCGCTTTCTGGCCCGCTGGCACGGCGTGGCCGCCCCGCGCGCTGGAATCGGCGCGCTGCTCGATACGATCGAATCGATCGAGGGCGCCGCTCTCCTCGCATCCGAAATCGAGCGCGAAATCTTGCCGGCGCGCGTCCGCGAATATCATCCCGCCGATCTCGACGCGCTGCTCGCTAGCGGCGATGTCATATGGAGAGGCGTTGAGCGCATCGGCGAGCGCGACGGCCGCGTCGCCCTTTACCACACGTCATCGCTCGCGCGCCTTTTCCCGCCGCGCGAGTTGCGTCCGGACCGCTCGGCACCCTCGGAACGCGCGCAACGCGTCATCGAAGTTCTCGAGCAGCGCGGCGCCTCGTTCTTCGCCGAAATTCATCCGCTGTGCGGCGGTGGATTTCCCGGCGAAACTCTCGGCGCGCTATGGGAGCTCGTCTGGTCGGGCTTTCTCACCAACGATTCTTTCGACGCGCTGCGCCACTGGATGCGCGCGACGGATGTAAAGCGCGCGAGCCAGTCCGGCATGGCCGGCGTTTTGCCCGGCTCGCCGGAATATTTGCGCCGCGTGCGCTCACGCGAATCCGCGGGAGGGCCGGGGCAGGGCCGCTGGTCGCTCATCGAATCGCGTATTTCCTCTTTCCCGTCGGTCACCGAATGGAGCGCTCATCTGGCGCAGCAGTTGCTGCTGCGCCACGGGATTGTGGTCCGCGAAACCGCGCTCGCTGAAGATATCCCCGGCGGCTACCAGACGATGTATCCCGCGCTGAAGCTGATGGAGGAAAGCGGCCGCGTTCGCCGCGGAATGTTTGTCGCCGCGCTCGGAGCGTCGCAATTCGCGATGCC
>JAGWRH010000075.1 GCA_028876695.1 Acidobacteriota bacterium
GCAGAATGGCGCGATTCAAATCGTCGTTGACGGCACTCCTTCGGGTGGCCTGCAGGAGCCCGTCCGAGGTTTCCCGCTCTTCCTTCTCAGCAAGAGCTTCGAGCAAATTCAAAAAGACGCGGAAGCATCCGACCCCAAACCGGATATGAAGTCGTTTATCGATAAGCTCGACGTTTCTCCCGAGCTGAAAGCCTGGATGAAGAAGAACGATAGCGTTTCACTGTCCGGCGAAAGTTTCATTCGTAAGCTCACGCCCGCCGACGTGCTCGACATTCCCGAATTTCGTCGCGCCTACATGGAACGAAATGCCGGCGAGCAATCCGTCAATTTTCCGAAGGCGAAGTACAAAGCCTCCGATCAGCAAAAGAATCCCGCCAGATTCAAAAAGCTCTCGGACGAATACCACGAAACTCTTCTGCATTACATCGCCACCTATCCGCAATCTCTGGATGGCATCGACTTGAGTTTGATGGATACCGATCCCGGATCGCGCTGGAATATCATGCTCGCGCGCCGAATTCCGG
This sequence comes from Acidobacteriota bacterium, assembly GCA_028876695.1. GTDB lineage: Bacteria > Acidobacteriota > Terriglobia > Acidiferrales > UBA7541 > Palsa-295. Next base: position 525 of record JAGWRH010000075.1, read on the forward strand.
AAATTCATCGCCGCGCGCTGGACTGGGCGCAGTCGAAATACCTCGTGGCGCGGATGCAAACCGATTTGCAAGGCCAGGCGGCCTTGCGAGACATTCCGCCAGGGCAATATTGGATCAGCACGCTGGGCGTGGCCGCCGAAATTGGCGATGTCCATCTGAAATGGGACGTGCCGGTCACCGTCGCCCCTGGACAGACGGAATCGTTCGCGCTTTCCAACTTCAACGCCGTGCAGTCCTCGCCCGGTATCCCGTAAAATCGACTCGGCGCGTCTTTCGTTCCAAGCGACCCGAATACTAATGAATTCCGCCGCCAATGAACTGGCCTCGCTCGTCCGGGCTTTGAGCAGTCCGGAACCCGCCGCTCGTGAACGTGCCGCTGTGGCGATTTTTCGCGCGGGCTGCGAGCTGTCCCACTCCGCCACGCAATCCTGGTTTCTCGATCCTGAGCTTGCCTCGTATGTCGTACGTGATCGCGCCGGAATCCCCGAGTTGACGGTCGGCCTGGCAGTAAAGCCGGAGACCTTCGAACAGATTCGCGCCGCATGCGGCTTGCCGCCCCTCGCGAATGTTCCTCCAGATCAGGATGCGCGAGAGTTCGAACTGGAATTTTTGGGCGCCGCGCGCCTGGATGTGCTAACCACCGCCGCACCCGCCGGCCCCGGCGCAATCGCTCGATTCCTCCAGCGATCCGGAGAGGCGATTCAACAAGTGGAGATCGGCGTGACCGATGTGGATCGCGCCACGGCAATTCTCCGCCGGCGATTCGGCACAACGCCCGTATATCCCGCCACACGGCCCGGGGCCGACGGTACGCGCGTCAATTTTTTCCTGGTTCACGCGGCGCAGGATCGCAAGGTTTTGATCGAGCTGGTGGAAAAATCGCCGCGGAGCGAACGCGACTCTCTGAAGTGATAATTCGCGGCGCGAACCGGTGCGATCTTGCTGTCTGTTCTCAGAGCCCGCTCTGCTCGATCAGCTTGGCCACGAGCGCCGTCCACCCGGTTTGGTGGCTGGCCCCGAGCCCTTTTCCCGTCTCCCCGTGAAAATATTCATGAAACGGAATCAGGTCGCGCCAGTGCGGATCGTTCTGAAACAATTCCACATCTCCAAATACGGCGCGCCGGCCGTCTCGCGGCAGGAAGATGTCGATTAGCCGCCGCGAAAGTTCACTCGCGGCATCCCACAATGAAATTCTGCGGCCCGATCCCGCGGGAAATTCCACCCGGAATTCATCGCCGTAGTAGTAGTGCATTCGCTGCATCGATTCAATCAGAAGAAAATTCATCGGAAACCATACCGGCCCTCGCCAGTTGGAGTTCCCCCCAAACATGTCCGTGGTCGATTCGGCTGGCTCGTAATCCACCGAATGGATTTGGCTGTCGAAGGTCAACTTGAACGGATGCTGCGCGTGAAATTTCGAAAGCGCGCGTACTCCGTACGGCGAGAGAAATTCGTTCTCATTGAAGACGTAACGGTAAATGCGCTCGAGCTTCTGACGATTGGCGATCGTCAGCAACAGGCGCGGCCCCTGCTCCGAACGGCGGCTCAGATCGACGTGCGCTGCCAGATCGGGATGATGGTCCAAAAACCATCGCATGCGTTGCGAAAACTCCGGCATGCGGGCCAAATCCTCCGGCTCAATGTTTCCGACCGCGAAGAGCGGAATCA
>JAGWRH010000076.1 GCA_028876695.1 Acidobacteriota bacterium
AAACGCTGCGCGATCGCGATCGACCGTCTCTGCCAATTGTGCTGCTTCGGATTCGCTCTGCCCCTCCGCGCGCAAGCGCCGTATTTTTTCCCCGATTGAGGCATAGATGAAGATGTGAAACGTGTCGATTCGAGGCTGAAGGTAATACGCCGAGCCGCGCCCCACAATCACGCAATCGCCCGTTTGTGCTGCGCTTTTCACGACCTTTTCGGCAACCTCGCGGATGCAATCGGTATCGGCCAATTTCAAGCGCGGCGCATTGAGGCTGCCTTCGTGGCTGCCGCGCATGAACGCCTTCAACAGCCGGTAGTAGAGCGGATCGCGCTTTTCCTCGCGCTCCTCGACCACCTTGCAGTCACATTCGAGCTGGCGAGCGATCTCGCTGGTGAGCAGCTGATCCCAGAGCTTCCAACCAAGGCGGTCGGCCACTTTGTGGGCGATCTCGCGGCCGCCGCTGCCGTACTCGCGTTCGATCGTGATGACTCGGATCATGGCTCCTCGCAGGCGCCGCAGCCCACGCAAAGTGCCTTTGCCGCACGCAGCGTATCACTTTTCGGAATTCTCGGGCTACTCCGCGCTATGCCCGATCGCCGCGGCTATTCCATCGCCACGCGCGGGCCGCCCGGCTCGTTATTGCGCAGCGCGAACGACGCCAGAAACATGATGCCGGCTCCGACGGCCAGCACGAAAAATACGTCGACATAAGCGAGTGTGGTGGCTTGGACGATCAAAGCTCGATAGACGAGGGCGTAAGCCCGCATGGCCGCACCGGCAGCGTCGATGCCTGATGCGGCGAGGTGATGCGCCAAACCCGCAAGCGCCTCTTGCACCGTGCTGGCTCCGGGCGAAAGGCTTTCGATGAGGCGCGTCTGGTGAAACTGTGCCCGACGCGCGACAATCGTAGTCACCATGGAAGTGCCGACACTGCTGCCCATATTGCGCATGAAATTGATCAGCCCGGCCACGCTGTTGCTTTTCTCCGCGGGCATTCCGACGTACGACGACAAGTTGATCGGCACGAATAAAAAGCCGAGCCCGAAGACCTGGATCAGCCGCAAAACGCTGGCGCTCGCGAAGCTAATCTGCAAATCGAGCCGTTGTGTGGAAATCCACATGCCGATGGCGAGCGTGAGCCAACCGAAAGCCACCAGATACTTCGCCTGGACCTTCGAGGAGAGCACGCCCACGATGGGCATTAGAAAGAGCAGCAAAAGCCCGCCGCCCGAAAGCACCAGCCCGGCTGATTCTGCGGTGTAGCCCATGAGCGTCTGCAAAAAGAGCGGCATCACCACCAGAGCCGCAAACAGCATAAGGCCGAGAACGAACATCATGGCGTTAGTGCCGGCGAAGTTCCCGTTCTTGAAGAGATGCACGTCGACAATCGGCCGCTTGTAAAACCATTCCCAGATCACCAGAGAAATGAGGCCCGTGGCTGCCAGAATTGCGAGCGTGAGAATGAAGTGCGAGCCGAACCAGTCGTCTTCCTGGCCTTTGTCCAGCATAATTTGCAGTGTGCCAACTCCCAGAGTGAGCAGCGCGAAGCCGACGAAATCGAATTTGATTCCGGCGCCGCGCGAGGTTTTGGCCCACGGCGGATCTTCCACCATACGCAACACGAGAATCAGGGTGAGGATGCCCACGGGCAGGTTGATGAAAAAGATCCAGCGCCAACTATAGTCGTCGGTGATCCAGCCGCCGAGCGTCGGGCCGATAGTAGGCGCGATAATTGCCGTCACGCCGTAGAGCGCGAAAGCCAGACCCCGCTTTTCAGGCGGAAACGTGTCCGCGAGGATTGCTTGGGCCATAGGCTGCAGGCCACCGCCGCCCGCTCCCTGGAGCACGCGGAAGAGAATGATCGCTCCGAGGCTGGGGGCCAGCCCGCACAGCAGCGAGCTGACGGTAAACACGATTAGGCAAGTCATGAAGAACCGCTTGCGACCGAGTGAATTGGCGAACCAACCGCTGATCGGCAACACCACAGCGTTTGAAACCAAGTAAGACGTCAGCACCCAGGTGCTCTCATCGTTGCTGGCGCCCAAGCTGCCGGCCATGTACGGCAACGCGACGTTGGCGATGCTGGTGTCCAGCACTTCCATGAACGCCGCCATCGCGACTACAACCGCAATCAGCCACGGATTGAAGCTAGGCTGCCAAACCGAGAACGACGGGAGGGCCATCTCGCCGGCACCGGGCAGGGAGAGCGAATCGCCGAAATCTGAGTCGCCGTGTGCCATAGATTGGTGTTCACTGGTACGGGAAATCGCGTCGCTTCTTTTCCATTACGTCTATTCACGATCGACTCGCTGCTTGTCGGCAGAAGTCCTTCGACCGCAAAAAATTACCGGTGCCAGTTCGATGCTCGATGTGCGCGGGAAGGCGCAAAGAATTTTTTCGCACCGGTGTGACTCGTGCTTCGATTGAATCGCCGCGGAAAGTGGGTGATGAGGCCCGTAATATGGTCGGAGAACAAGCGGTACCTCCTTCCGCGACGCGCGAAAGGAATGTCGCAGGTAATCGCCAGCGAGTATATGTACTGCCTTCGCTACTAGTCGCCTCGGCCACGCAAGCGAATGTCCGAATCCGCGGGCAAGGACTCTGTGACAGAGGTCGCGAACGCCGCCTGGACTGGAACTCGGCAGTTTATCGCCGGGCTGCATCCGCAAAATACGTATCGAGGCTGCCAGTAAGTTGACCGATCCCGACCGCCACGTTCTGGCGAAGCGCCTCGACGACGGCGGAGACGTTTTTACGACTCACGGATTCGCTGTGGTCGTAGGTTTGAGTCCAAACCACCGTTCGTCTCTTCTGGTCGATGAGCTCGACCTCGAGCGAAAATCGCGCCGTGAGCGATGGTGAATCGACTTCGTCGAGCGCGTAGAGATGGCCGCGCAAAAGATAATCCCCGCGAGTCGCATTGCCCAGTCGTGTGACAGAGCGGAAGCGCCCCGTAGCGGACAGCGCCTGCGTGAGCATCGTTTCCAACATTTCCGTAGGGACAACAGCCCAGCGATCGTAGCTATACGTCCCAAGTTTCACGTCGCTTATCTGATAGACAATCGGGCTATCCAGATACAGAGGAGAGGCGCTGATACGACCAACGACGATGGACACCGGGAGCGGTGAATCTGGCCTTCGCACCTCCGCGGGAGCGAGCATAGGCTTGGCGTCGAGAGTGTAATAACTGACCGGCCGTGTCGCGCCACAGCTCGCGCCGACCATCATCGCGGACAGGGCCAGCAGTCCCGCCAGCGCATTCGCGGCTTTCTGTCGTCGTAATCGCATAGGAAATGTTATTCCCGGTGCTTAGATATCTGCCCCGGCACGTGCTCACGCGGCGCCGACGCGCGAATCAGCGAGGATGGCCGGCTCTCGATCGTTTGCGAGAACGCCTTCAGATTGGCGGTGATATCGCGCACATTTTCAATAATAACGGACAGATTGTCGCTATTTGCGTCGAGAGTCTCGTTAAGCTGGTCGGTAAGCGCCGCAGCGGACGTAAGAGCCTCGCGCATCTGTACCACGGCCTGCCGCAAATCCGGACGGTTTTCCGTCGCTATGGCGTCCACGTGGGAAAGAGCCGTATTGGCTTGCGCGACAGATTTCTTGAATTCGTCGAGGAGCGGCCCCAATTTTTCGCTGCTTTCGCTTAGATGGCTCAGTGCGGAATGCAGTGGCGGGCGATCTTCGGCCAACATGCTGTTGGCGTTCGCCAGCGTGGCGGCTAGATTCGCGCGATTTCCGGGGCTGAGCAGCGAATTCAGGCGCTGGATGGTCACTTGTAATTCGGTAGCCCGCGCGTTCAAGGTTCCGAGCAGTTCGGTGGCCTGCGGCGTAAGCTTGCTGATTTGTTCCTCCAATTCGTCGAAACCCATGTAGTTCTCCGAAACTAATACCGTCCCGGAAGGAGCGCGAGGCGCCGCAGCAGTTCCCGGAATTATGCCGAGAAAATTATCGCCCAATGCGCTGAGGCTTGCGATCTTTACGCGGCTGTCGGTCTTTACGGGCACATCGCGACTCACTCGAAAGTCGATTCGCATCAGCGCGGGATTCCACGGATCAGTTTGGACGGAAGTCACGCGGCCCACCGTTGGGCCGCCGGCATAGCGCACCTCAGACCCGGGATGCAGTCCGCCCGCGTTTTTGAAATTGGCGCGATACCACGGCTCGTTGCGCTCAAACAGCCCGCCTAGCGACAGCAGCGTCACAATCAGGAGCCCAGTGGCTAGCAGAACGAAGAGGCCAACCAGAACTCGCTCGGTTTGTGCTTTCAAAGGTGCTCCTGACGCTTTGTGAGAAACAAGACGGCACGAAAAACGGCTGCCAATGCGTGCCGCCGACCCTGTCGTGCGCTCGCAATTTTTCCGCTGCCAATTACGGAACCACCGTCACGCACCGGTCACCCTACAGACGCAGCCGCGCGGTTAGTCGCTCCAGATAATCTTCGTTCGCGGAATTTTCCGGGTCCGGAACACGGTCCAGAAACTGGCGTACTCGCGGATGCTGATTGGCTTTCAGTTCGTCCGGGGTCCCGATCGCAAGAATGCTCCCCTTATCGATCAGAATCATCCGATCGGCGATGCGAAACGCGCTGACTAGCTCGTGCGTGACGACGACGATGGTCATTTGAAACGCGCGTTTTAGCTTCAAAATCAGATCGTCGATCCCCGCGGCGATGATTGGATCCAGTCCCGCCGAGGGCTCGTCGAAAAACAGAATTTGCGGATCCATGGTCAGCGCTCGCGCGACCGCAGCACGCTTCTTCATTCCGCCACTGAGCTGCGCGGGATAGAAGTCTTCATAGCCGGAGAGACCCACCTCCTCCAGCTTGATGCGAGTCACCACTTCGATCGAAGCGTCGTCTAGCCGGCTGTGCTCGCGCAGTGGGAGCGCCACGTTTTCGCCCACCGTCATCGAGCCAAAGAGGGCACCGCCTTGAAACGAGACGCCAAACTTTTTCCGAAGTCCGGCCAGTTCGGCGGCAGATATGCAGCACAAATCGTGACCGCGAATCCAGATCTCACCACTCACCGGTTTTTCCAGCCCGATGAGCGAACGTAATAGCGTCGTCTTGCCAGAGCCCGATCCGCCCAAAATCGTGATCGTTTCGGCCGCCTTTATATCGAAACTGAGATCATGAAGAACTTCGCGGTTGCCGTAGTTTACCCGCAAGTTTCGCACCACAATCGCCGCGGCGTGGTCGGCGGAAGCGTCCGATTTCGAAGAATCAGTAAGCATGAGATCCGCTTTGGCGGCGCATTGCCCGCTCAAAACTCAGTGATCCTATCGCGAACTCGACAGATAGAAAAGCAGTGTAAAGACAAGATCCACCGCGACCACCATGAAGATCGACTTCACTACTGCCGACGTGGTGGAGCGGCCGACTTCTTCGGCACCTAAGCCGGTTGCCAGTCCCTCCTGGCAGCCGACGGCGGTGATCACGACCCCAAACATCACGCTTTTGATCAAGCCAGTGACGATGTCGCGGCGAATCAGCGCGTGAAGCGTCGCTTGCATGTAGGAACCAAATGTAAATCCAGCAGCGCTCACTCCGAATGCAGCCCCTCCGAGAAGACCCATGAAATCGGACCAGGTGGTAAGACACGGAAGCATTACGGCCATGCCCAGGAGCTTCGGCGCCACCAGGAAATCGGTGGGGTCGAGTGCCATGGTCTCCAGGGCGTCCAGCTCTTCGTTCACTTTCATGGAGCCGATCTCGGCGGCGAACGCCGAACCCGAACGACCAATGACGACGATCGCGGTGATCAGCGGCGCAAGTTCGCGCGTGATCGAAATCGCGACGGCATTTGCAACAAAAGCAATCACGCCCAGCTTGCGAAGTTCGTAGGCAGACTGCAAAGCCATAATTAAACCTACGAACAACGAGATGACCGATAGGATCGGGATGGCGCCCACTCCGACCATCATGGCCTGATGAATCGCGCGTTGCGCACGAAACCGCTGGCCTCGAAGAGGAGCAACCAACAGGGCGCGAAGGGATCGTCCGGTCAGTATCGTGATGTCGCCTAAGTATGCGAGCCCGTCGATAGTTTCCCGGCCGACTTTTTCCGTCACAGACATGACGCGAAGTCTCAAGCCTCAGCTGCTGGATGGAGTACCGGATTTGCCCCGCAAGGCCTCTTGTTCCGTTTCGTACAGCTCAAATACGGAGATCAGCTTGGTCAGCTCGAATACGTCCCTTGCGATCGGCCCCAGACCGAACAGCGCGAACCCGATTTTTGAATCACGCGCGACCTTGAAAGCTTCGACGAGGCAAGCCACTCCCGCGCTGTCGATGTAACTCACCTGGCTCATGTTCACGAGCACACGCGGCGGCTTTTTCGCTTTTAGTAAGGACATCAGGGCTTCGAGAAATTCGGGCGCATCTTCCAGAGTCACGCGCCCGCCGAGATCCATCACGGTTGCAGAGCCTTCGGCGCGGGTTGCGATCTCCAGTTTCACGTCCGTCAGGATGAGTGCCGCCTGGAAGAAGGTGCAAGCGCGACGGAAGATTCGGACGCTAGGCACAGGAAAGTGAAGGTTTCCTGCAGGTGTAGCCACGACTGGGTTTCGGTGTGACTCAAATATCGCATCAAGGCATCCTGGGCGATATCGTTGCCATCGACGAAGCCGAGAATTGCCTCTTGGAAACTCATGCTTCCCTTGGATGACAACGGGCCGATAGGTTACCATCGTCGGCAGAGAGACGTCCATGACGCGGGCAAGTTGCGCGTGAACCGCTGGTCTTTTGAAGTCTGCGTGAGTTTGGGCGAGTCAAGATTCAGGATGCTCTATCGCGCGACGGCCAAGGCATTTCCCGACGAGGCAACTCATGGTCCGCCAAATTTGTGACGGTACTCACAGATTCATCGGCTGAATTACTTCCAATCGAAATGTTTGCTTGAACGTTACGTGAATTCAAATGAGTGAAGAAAGCCTCTCCAAAGTTTTCACCGAGAAAAATCATTTAAGCCTTGACAAAGATTCTGGCCTGATGGTATCCGAACATTCGCGCTTTGGTGTGGGCGCGAAGGGGTGGTGGTTCCAACGGGGGGGTCTTGGGTTGTTGCAGCATACCTGCTACTGCCTCTCCGTCTCGATTTATTTAAGATAAGCGCTAATCGAAATCCAGCAAGGCTTGGGAGGGCGTTATGAAGCGAGTGTCGGCTTACCTGGTGGTCGTGGCTTTCTTTTGCTTGGGATGTTGCGCTGGAGCGTTTGCGCAGGCCACGTCGCAGATATCCGGAACGGTCACCGACGCATCTGGTGCAGTCGTAGCAGGCGCGCAGGTTACCGCGACACAAACCAGCACAGGAATCAGCCGCACCGTCACTTCGGACTCTAACGGCGTCTACGCGCTGCCGAGCCTGCCGCTCGGCCCATACAAACTAGAGGTCGCCAAGGAAGGCTTCACCACCTTCGTTCAGTCGAATATCGTCCTGCAAGTCGGCTCGGCCGTCACCGTAAACCCTGTGCTGAAGATAGGAGAGGTCACCCAATCTGTTCAGGTGGAAGCGGCGGCGCCGATGGTCGATACCACAACGACGGGCGTGGGGCAGGTCGTCAACTCGCAATCCGTTGTCGATCTGCCGCTCAATGGCCGCCAAGTGACTCAGCTCATCACGCTGGCTGGCGCATCGAATACCGTCCAGTATGGATTTGGCGGGGCGCCATCGGTCGGCAACTTGGTGTCCAGCAAGAACTATCCCAACGAGGCGCTGGTCAGCGTTGGTGGCGGAATGCTCAATGGCACCACCTACCTGATGGACGGTGGCACCTACAACGATCCGTTTAACAATCTCAACTTGCCTACACCTTTCCCGGATGCGATCCAAGAGTTCAACGTGCAAACCAGCGCGCTACCGGCGCAGTACGGCCTGCACACGGGAGGCGCGATCAACATCGCCACCAAATCCGGCACCAAGCAGTT
>JAGWRH010000077.1 GCA_028876695.1 Acidobacteriota bacterium
CAAAAGGAAAGTTCGCCGCCCCGATCGTACCTTCGCCACTCTCGACCACAATATCCCGACCAATGGCAACCGGCTGGTGATTTCTGATCCCTTGGCGCGCAAGCAGGTCGAGGCGTTGCGCCATAACTGCGCGGAGTTCGGAGTCCCGGTGTTTGACCTCGATTCTCCCGACCAGGGAATCGTGCACGTGATCGGGCCGGAGCTGGGGCTCACCCAGCCGGGCGAAACCATCGTCTGCGGCGACAGCCACACCAGCACCCACGGCGCATTTGGCGCGCTGGCCTTCGGCATCGGCACGTCCGAGGTCGAGCACGTCCTCGCCACGCAGTGCTTGCCTCAACTCAAGCCACGCAGCATGCAGGTGCTGGTCCAAGGGCGGTTGCCGAAAGGTGTCACCGCGAAAGACCTCGCGCTGGCGATCATCGGCAAGATTGGTACCGACGGCGCGACCGGCCACGTAATTGAGTATGCCGGGCCTGCCGTGCGCGCCCTCTCGATGGAGGGGCGCATGACCTTGTGCAACATGAGCATCGAGGCGGGGGCGCGCGCCGGCATGGTCGCGCCCGACGAAACCACCTTCGCCTATGTCGAAGGGAAAGCGTTCGCTCCGAGCGGCAAGGATTTTCAGGAAGCGGTTCAATACTGGAAATCGCTCGCCACCGATCCAGGCGCGAAATACGACAAAACCGTCACGCTGCAGGCCGCCGAAATCGCTCCCATGGTCACCTGGGGCACCAATCCCGGCATGGTTGCGCCGGTTACCAGCCGCGTTCCCGATCCCGGTTCGTTCGCCGACCCCGTGGATCGTAAAGCCGCTGAAAGCGCGTTGAAATACATGGATCTCCAGCCCGGCACCGCGCTCCAGGATATCTCGCTCGATCGCGTTTTTATCGGCTCGTGCACCAATTCGCGGCTCGAAGATTTGCGCGCCGCGGCAAAGGTCGTCGCCGGCAAGCACGTGGCAAAATCGTTGAAGCAGGCGCTCGTTGTGCCCGGATCGCGCGTGGTGAAAACAGCCGCGGAAAAGGAAGGCTTGGACAAAATATTCCGCGATGCCGGATTCGAATGGCGTGATGCCGGCTGCAGCATGTGCATCGCCATGAATGACGATGTGCTGCCGCCCGGCGAGCGATCCGCCAGTACCTCCAATCGCAATTTCGAAGGGCGCCAGGGCAAGGGCAGCCGCACGCACCTGGTCAGTCCGGTGATGGCCGCGGCGGCAGCGATCGAAGGTCATTTCGTCGATGTGCGCGAATGGTCCGGCGCCGAAGGAGCCGAGTAATGCAAGCATTCACCAAGCACACTGGGCTGGTTGCGCCGATGGACCGTGTCAACGTCGATACCGATCAGATGGTGCCCAAGCAGTTTCTGAAAGCATGCACGCGAGAAGGATTTGGCCGTACCCTGTTTTACGACTGGCGCTATCTGCCCGGCGAAAAGCCCAATCCCGATTTCGTCTTGAATTACCCGCGCTACAAAGGCGCGAGCGTTTTGCTGGCGCGCGCGAACTTCGGATGCGGCTCGAGCCGCGAGCACGCGCCCTGGGCTATTCTCGACTACGGCTTTCGCGCCATTCTTGCGCCCAGCTACGCCGATATTTTCTACAACAACTGTTTTAAGAATGGGATCCTGCCCGTCACGCTTTCAAACGAGCAGATGGACGAGCTTTTCAAGCGCACCCTGACGAACGAAGGTTACCGCCTCACCGTCGATCTGGAGCAGCAAGCGGTAACCGATGACAGGGGACTGCGCTACTCCTTCACCGTCGATCCCTTTCGCCGCGATTGCCTGCTGAAGGGACTCGACGACATCGGCCTCACGCTCGTTCACGAAGCGGATATTGCCGCCTACGAAAAGAAGAACCTCCACGTTCCCGCGATGCAGGAACCGCTCGACGTGAGATACCACCACAACTGATTTGTGGGTTTGTGACGCAGATCCTCAGACGCAGCACCCGCCAAGGGCGGGGTTACACGCTCTTCATCGCGCTTCTGTTGGCGCTGGTTCCTCCGCCAAATGACGCAGGCCCGGAATCACTTCGCGCGCGAAGAGTTCCGAATTGCGCTTCGTGAGGGCTCGCGGCAAAGTGGCGAATTGCAACATGGTGAGGAGATAGCCGAAGCCGATCTGCTTCTGATGATGCTCGATCTGCTGGCGCACAGTGTCCACGCTGCCGCACAGAAACATACCGCTTTTGAGCAGATCATCGATCGTCTTATTCCCGCCGGTGATGGACGCTTTCGATTTCATCACGCTCTTCATTGATTCGAACGACAAATAGCCCGGAGGCAAAAGCATTTCCGGAGTCATACGCAGGAAGCCATTGAAAAAGTTTTCGATGTGCGGTTTGGCTTCGCGATATGCCTGTTCGTCGGTATCGGCGACGTACACAGGCACGGACCACCCGAGTTGCGTCGGAGCCGCCTGGTAGCCGCGCTTGGCGGCTTCTTCCTTGTACATGGCCATGTATTTGGCCACGGCCGCCACCGGGCTGAAGGTCTGCAAGTAAACGTATTTTCGCGCCGGGTCGCAAGCCCATTCGATCGTTTCACGGCTCCCCTGCGACGGGATCCAAATGGGAGGATGGGGCTGCTGATACGGGCGCGGCCATGGATTTACGTAATTGAACTGGTAGTGCTTGCCCTCGAACGCGAATGGCCCCGTTTCGGTCCACGCGCGCACGATCAAATCGTGCGCTTCATGAAAGCGCTCATGCGAATTCGCCGGATTGGCGCCCCAGGCATGATATTCGGCGCCGATGCCGCGCACCAATCCCGCGATCAGCCGCCCTCCGGTGATGTTGTCGAGCATGGCGAACTCTTCTGCCACGGTAAGCGGGTTATTCAGCAGAGGCAGCGCGCGTCCCAGAACAGCGATTTTTGCGTGGCGGGTCCTTTGCGAAACTGCTCCGGCCGTTACGCCCGGCGTGGGCATCAAGCCATACGGCGTCTGATGATGCTCGTTCACGCAAACGCCGTCGAATCCAAGCTGATCCGCGTATTCCATTTCATCTAGGTAGCGGTTATAGAGCGCATGGCCCTCAGCCGGGTCGTAAAAAGAATTCGGCAGCAGCACGGAGACCGATTTGTATTTGGCCGCTTCCGCAAGGTCGAGCGCCGCATATGGCATCAGATGGAAGAAAAAGAACTTCATTAGCGGGCAGCTCCAATAAAACTAGCCACCGCCGTTACAAACTCAGAGGTTCGCTCCATGTGCGGCAGGTGCCCGCATACGGGGATTACTTCCAGGCGCGATCCGGGAATCAGCGACTGAAAGGCGCGGCCATAGGAAGGCGGAATCAGGCGGTCCGAATCACCCCAAATGATCAGCGTCGGAAGGTGAATGCGATGCAGCCATTTCTTCAGATCCGGATTGTTCATGCGCGGCTGCCAGGCAAGTTTGGCCATGGTGATGCTGTTCCGCAGCTGGATGTTTTGTTCTTCCTCGCTCATGGGCGCGTTCAGCATCGCTTCCGCCAGATTTCCATTGTGAAAGAGGTTTCTGGCCAGTTCTTCGCGGGACCACAAGAAAATGTCGGCCGTTGGCGTGCCGTTGACGCGAATCCCCGCGGGCGCAACCAAAGTGAGGGTACGGAATGGATGCTGATCGCGAATGGCCGTCTCCGAGGCGATCCATCCGCCGAGCGAACTGCCGACCAGATGGACATCCTTCAATTTCAGCGCCTCGATGAAATCGAGATAGAAGTAGGCGACGTCACCGATGTTGTCGAGCCAGGGTGGCGTATCGGAGAGACCAAAACCCGGATGTTCCGGCACGATCACTTCGAATTTCTCGGCGAGCAGATCCATGAAAGGAAGCCATCGCCCGGCGCCTCCCGCGCCATGCAAAAACAGCAGAGGCTGCCCCGCGCCGCCTCGGAGCACGCTCACCCGGCATGCCGCGACCTGTTCGAATGAATGGTGGGGCTCGACCGCCAAACGTCCTCCGGGAAGAATCTGTAGGTGGCGTCTTCCTGTAGAATTTGAACGATATACCACCCGGAATGCGCTGTCAATTGCGGCCGGTGCCCCACATCCCCCACGCCGGAGCGCTTTTGAGACGCTGGCGCTCCGTATCGCCATCCCGCAACTAATTCCCCGCCGCCGGGTTTAAATATCGGACAAGACCGCGCGGCGTGACCGTTGAAACCCGCGCTACGCCGCGCCAAGATGAGAGCGGAATCCGATGCCACGCTTTCTGATCCACCACTCCGGCGAAAATACGCGCGTGTTCGAAATTTTAGGCGACCGGCCTATTTCGATCGGCCGCGCTAAATCGAGCAACCTCGTTCTCGATCATCCGAGCGTGTCGCGCCAGCACGCCGTAGTGCGCGCCACCATCGACGGCAACTGGCAGATCATCGACCGCTCGAGCGCCAACGGCGTGAAAGTGAACGGGCGCCCGGTGAAAGAGGCTACGCTCGCCGGAAACGATGAAGTCCTGCTCGGCGAATACCGGCTCCGCTTTTTCGACGATTCCGGTTCGCGCGAGATGGTGAGTTATGGAACCGCGAAGCTGCCCGCGCGCGTGACCAAAGAGCTGGGCAAAGCCGCTTATTCGGGTACGTTCCTGCCCGTCCAGCCGCTTGGAAATCTTGCGGAATCAAAAGCGAGTGCGAGCAAGGAAGAGCGCATGCGCTCGCTCGAACACGAGAAGCGCCTCCTGGCGCTCGTTCCGCGCGTGAGCCGCGAGCTCGCGGAACTCACCGGCGTCGACGAGATTGCACGGCGCGCGCTCGATCTGGCGCTCGAAATCGAGGGCGCGGAGCGCGGCTACGCCATGCTGCTCGACGCCGAATCGATCGGCAAGCGCGACTTCAGCAAGGCACCGTACGGATTCGATCCCGCGGTGATCCGCAATCGACCCAACAGCAAAGCGGGACAGCCGAGCGCGGCGCCGAGCTTGACAATCTCGCAGAGCATCATCCGGCAAATGATTAACGGCCGCATGCCGCTACTGCTCACCGATCCCTCGGCCGATCCGCGGTTCGCAGCCAGCAAGAGCGTAGTCGCGGCCGGCATCCAGTCCGCGATGTGCGCGCCGCTCGGAACGAAAGAGCAAATGTTCGGTCTGCTGTACGTGGATAATCTTTCGCGGCGCGGGATGTTTACCGTCGACGAGCTGAACGTTTTCACGGTGATCGCCGCGCAGGCGGGTCTAGCCATCGAACGCGTCCGCTCGGGCGCGGCTCAGGAACAGCTGCAATCCACCGCCCAGCGCGACTAGTCCTCCGCGATCTGCTTCCGATTTTCACGCTCTAAGGCGAATATAGGGCGAATGCACATGCAATTACGTCGTGGTGGTGCATGACGACATTTCGGCATTTAAGCGAGCTGAAACGGCGACTTTAACGCCTCTGAACAGCAGTTTCTGCCATGATCAGCCGCGATTTGGAGCCATTCGAGCGGGCCGCCTCCCTTGGTCCGGGATATGCAGCTGGGCGCGCGAGGGTCAGGGTGCCACGTCGCGCACATGCGTTGCGATGAACCAGCGATTGCCGAAAGGGTCGTGAACGCCGGCGCTGCGGTCGCCATACGGCTGGTCCGTCGGCGCCTGAATCGATTGCGCGCCGGCCCGCAGCGCCCGCTCATAGAGGTCGTCCGCATTGGGCACGTAGAGGTGGAGAGTGGACGGCATCGGCTGGAACGGCCCATGCGCGTCGCCCATGCTGATGATCGAATCGCCGACGCGCACTTGCGCGTGCAGAATTCGATCCGCTGGCTGCGCGCGATAAATTTCCACGCCCCCGAACGCCTTTTCAAGAAATTCGATGAACGGTGCGGAATCATCCGGGTTCAGGTGCGGCGTCACGCTGCGAAACTCCCGGAAAATTTCGTTTCCAGGAGCTGGCGCGAAGATGTCCAGCTTGTTGCCGGCGGGGTCGACGACCGTGCCACCGCGGACTCCGTAGTCGCGATCCTCGACTGGCTGCAACTGTGCCGCCCCGGCCGCGATGGCGTCATGGTACGCGAGATCGGGATCGCTCACCTGCAGGAGCAGGGTCATAGGCATGGCCGGGAATTGCGGATTGGCATCGGCCAACTCGATCACGGAATCGCCGATCTGCATTTCGGCGTGCATGACACCGTCGCTGCCGGGCCGCTGCGCTCGGAATTTTTCTTCCGCGTTGAACGCTTGCCTCGCAAAATCGATCCACTTTGCCGCGCCCGAAATTATCAGGTACGGCGTAATGGTGTGAAATCCGGGACGAATATAATTGACCGCTGGTTCGGGTGCTGATGCCATCGAAGCTCTCCTTTCCAAATGCGATTTAAGGCGCGCTCTGAATTCCGGACGCGGGAGATCGCACAGCGCAGAGATCATTTGGAGCGCCGGTGGAAATGTTTTACCGGTTGAACGCACTGCTTCGTTGCGTGCCAGCGGCGGCTCTGGCTGGGCGAGAACGCGGCTGATTAGGCGGTCGAGTTTTTCGCTTGGCGATTGCTTAGCCATGTTTGACGCTCGATTTTTTGCGGATCCTTTTCGCGCGCTTGCTTGGATCCCATTGGGCCCGGAGAGCGCGAATGGCGCGGAACTGCAATTGCTTCACGGCGCCGTCGGTTCGCCCCAATTCACGCGCGATTTCGGCAATGCTCTTCCCTGCTGTGAATCGCATTTCGATCACGCAGCGCTGATCCGGGGGCAAATCCGCGACCAAGCGAAATAGCCGCGCGCGCTTTTCACTTTCTTCCGGGCTGTTCGCGCTGCTCGAATCCGGCGGATCATCGGAGCCGGAAGCGCCGCGCTCGCGCTCGGCGCGCTGCCAGCGGTCGGCAATGGCGTTGGACGCGATGCGGTACAGCCAGGCCGAAAACGGCGCGCCACGCCACTCAAATCGATTCAAGCTTGCGAGCGCCTGATGAAATACCTCGGCGGTCAGATCTTCGGCATCCGCGCGATCTCGCACCCGGCGGGCGATAAATGCGTACACGCGCTCGAAGTTCGCCTCGTAGATATCGGAGAACCGGCGCGGATCGTTCTGCGCCGCTTCGATCAGCAGCCGCTCGTTTGCGTCTTCTCTCGATGTCATCAGCCGTGTCGGTCCCAAGGCGCTCTTCGCTTACCAACCCCAGCGCCATACTGAGGAGCCCGCAAAACTCGCGTATCTCGAAGAGAGATCCTTCGGTCGCCCACCGTGTCGGACTCCCTCAGGATGTGACTTGGTGCGTGCCGGGCCGACGGACCCGACAGTACGTCTAACCCTGAGATCAGCCCATCCCTGGATCAAGGACCGGGCGCTACTTCTGAAACTGAAATACCGGAATATCGATTACAGTGCCGTTTCGAATTGCTTGGCCAAGTGCCTGGG